>NZ_JCBCBS010000116.1:0-62206 GCF_059864205.1 Pelovirga sp. | reverse complement strand
CGCGTTGGTAAAGATATTACCGACACCGGAACCAACGGTGCCGACAACCGGCACACCCGACGAGGTGCTCTGAGAGTACATATTGTTACCGATTTTATCCAGCGCATTGGGGTTGGTAAATTTCGCCAGCGCCATCTGCATCAGTTTACGCGGTGCGCCATTGGAAAAGTTACCGATAACATAGCCTTCCGCATCGATGCTCAGTTTCACCAGAGTACCGGCGCCATAACCATCCTGCTCCTGCGACACCACCATCGAAGGGCTGGCATATTGGGTGGTTTGCATATCTACAGCAATCTGCTGAGTCTGAACTGCGCCGTTGTTCCATTGCAGGGCACCGGCAGTCGTCATGGCAGTCGGTCTGGGAAACACCGGATCACTGCTTGTGTCACCAGATACAGTATAGAGATCGTTCCCATTGATGAGGATAAGATTACCACTGCTGTCGAATTCCAGCGTTCCGCTACCCACAATTGAAAGAACACCGGAAGTTCCACCGGCAAGCTCGCCGCCGTCAACTACGGCATTCCACTGCCACTGCTGATCGGCTGTTTTGGTGAAATAGGTGGTCATCAGATGGGTACTGCCGAGACTGTCAAATACCTGAATTGAAGTGGCATAGTTGGATGTGCCGGAGGGATCAAGGAGATCAAATCCTGCGGTGATCACCGGCGCATCAGAGTTCAGGTTGGTATTGAGATTAACGTTGCCGGTCGGGCCGGCCTGGGTGAAGGAAGTGGTATTGACCCAGATCGGGGTCAAATCACCGACGGCGTTGCCGTTGGCATCAAGGTTGTACCCCATGACGTTGAATTTGTCGGGATTGACCAGAAATCCACCCGCATCGAAACGGAAGGCACCGGCACGGGTGTAATAATTGCCGGCATTGCCGGTGGTTGGATCATTGACAATAAAAAAGCCGGCACCTTCAATAGCCAGATCGGTATTGGTTTCGGTGTTTTCAAAGGTGCCCTGACTGAAAATATTGTCGACGATAGACAGTCCGACCCCGCGACCAACCTGGGAAGCCCCTCCGGAACCGGAAATCTGGCTGGAGAGCAGGTCACCGAAAAGGGTGCGGCTCGATTTGAAGCCGATGGTATTGGCGTTGGCGATATTGTTACCAATAACGCTCATGGCGTTGGCGTTGGCGTTGAGACCACTGACACCACTATAAAGAGAACTCGATACTCCCATTGTCTTACTCCTTTTTGTCGTAAGCCGCGTCCGTCGGTCGGCGGCTTGCGAACCTCCTCAAATGAGGACCGGTTCGGCAGGTTTAGGCGATAATAGCACTGTCGATATTGGTAAATACGTTGTTTTTCAATTGATCCTTACTCACGACCGTCACTACGGTGTCGTTTTTAACACTGACTACCAGGGCGGTATCATCGAGCATCACCAGGGACTCGCGTCCTCCCTTGATGTTGATCTGCTCGATCGCTGATTCCAGTCGTTGCAACTGCTGAGGGTTAAAAGCAATGCCGCGACTTTGCATACGCTCGGTGGCATGACGCGAAAACTTGATGCTTTCCGGCGCCATTTTGTCACGCAACAGAGCATCAAAGTTGGCTCCGCTCGCCGGCACGCGGTCCGGTCGTTTGCCTACCGATTGTCCACCCGGAAAAACCGGTTGCGGAAAGATATTGATGGCATCGGTCATCAGCTGCCTCCGGCCTTGGCAATCCGCCCCAGCGCAAAGGTGCCGCTGCTGGTGTCCAGTTGAATGGCGCTGCCGCTTAAATCGACCGATTCCACCCGTCCCTTGATCAGGCTCCTGCTGTCGATGATCTTCTCATCGGTATCAATGGCGTGAACGATTAGGGAATAATCACCGGGAACCAACGGCATGCCGGCGTCGCTATAACCATCCCAATCGACAAAATACTGTCCCGAGCCGGTTTCACGGGCACTAATGGTGGTCAGGGTGCCCCCGCTCTGATTCTGCACGTAGAGGGTCACCTTATCTGCCTGCGTATCCAGCTGGTAACCAAGTTGCATTGATTCGCCATTAAAATGGAATGCTGACCCTTCCGCGACCACCTCCTGACCGATCAGGCTCAGTGCTGACATTTTTTCCATCTCACCGCTCATACGCCCGAGCTGTTCGAGGCTTTTGTTGACATTAGTCAGCTGTTCGAGTTGACCAAACTGCGCCAACTGGGAGGTAAATTCCGTCGGATCCGCTGGATTTAACGGATCCTGGTGCTGTAATTGGGCAACCAGAAGCTTGAGAAAATCCTCCTTGCCCATGGACACATCACGATCCCCCATGTTGGTCAGGGGCGGAGGCTGTGATGCGATGGCTGAACTGATTGTTGTCATAATCTGATGACCTCCAAAAAATCGGGGTTGAGCAGCGGGTTAAACATGGAGGCTGATTCCTCTGCCACCATTGCGGATCAGATGAGCCAGAGGGATGGCTTGATCTTCTTGTAATGGATTCTCTTTCTCACGCTGGGTCCAGGCTGATTTCTCAGCCTGACGGCGCCGATGGGCCAGATCTTCGGCCAGTCCCTGATGCTGATTCTGACGCGCATCGCTGCTGACCTGGAAATGATCGATCTTTAACCCTTGTTCGGCCAGGGCGTTGCGTAATTGGCCAAGATTGCGCTCGAGCACTTCCTGTACCTGCTGGGTCTGGGCATGCAGATTAGCACGGACGCGATCACCTTCAACCATTAACTCGATGCGCAGGGCCCCCAGTTCGGCCGGATACAGACGCAGAACCATACGTCCCATGTCACCCTTATGGCTGCCGGACAAATGGGTTACCACCTGGTCAAAAATCTGACCATCAATAACCTGGTGACTAGCGGCAAAGGGCGCGGCAACCGGTGCTGGTGCCCTGATACTCTGCGCCGCGCTTACTGCCGGTGAAGGATGGGCGTGCAGCTGGTTATGCTGTTGCGCTATCCCCTCAGCTCCTTGTTTGGCCTTCATGGCGGCCTGCGCCAAAGCAACCTGGGGGGTGCCCTTTTCAACGACTTTAGCGAAAATCGCCTCAACAGAGTCTTCTGCTGGTGGTTGATTGGTCGATATCTGTTGTGCCTGTTGCACCTGGCGACCATTTTCTGTCACCTGGGGCTGGCCCGCTTGGGGCTGACGCAGCTTAAGCAGTTCAATGAAGCGTGCTTCGAGGGGGGCATCTGATGATTCCATGCGGTCTGCCATTTCATTACCGCGAGCAGCAGCGTGGTGCCCTTTGGCTTCCCATCCGGCGTTAACTGGTTCGGCGTTGTTGCCGGCTTCTGCCAGGGTGGCGCGCAGTTGTGTCAGACGCTCACGCACCTGCTCGAGTTTGTGCGCGGCAACCAGTTGTCCGGGTGGTAATGGGCCAACAATCCCCTTGCCGGGGTGATTCCGGACCTGCTGCTGATATTGACTAAACCAGGCGATCAGCTCTTCCACCTTCTGTTCCAGGGCCAAATCCTGCTGTTCGGACAGCAACTTTTGCTCACTGTTCTGTTCTGCCACCACCACCTGATTGTGAAACTGCCTCCCGGGCAAAACCTCTTCAACCAGATCGACCAGTTGTTGCAGTTGCGCGTGATCCATTGAGTTCGGAACCATCCCTTGCTCAAGCAGCAGCGCCAAACCGTCGAGCAATTGCATATCAAGCTGCTCAAGTTGCTCCGGCAGATCCCGCTGTTGCGGTTGCAAGGCAAAGAGTTCACTGGCTTCTTTTCCCAACCGTTCGGAAAAATTATTCAGCAAAACACCCCTGCCCGACAGTCCTGACTGACCGGCCTGGTCCTGCTTTGCAGTCTGATAAACCAGCTGCTGCGCCTGTTGCGCCATGGTCTGACCAAAAAGCTGCCCCTGCCCTGCTGCCGCTTTTCCAGCGGACTGGATATTGCCCGCTTGCGGGGTCGGCGCAATCATCATCGCTGCATTCATCATCGCTGTTTCACCTCCTTTCCGGGTAGATTCATTGTGGGATTAATTTCCCGCAGTCTCATTAACCGACAAATCGGTAAAGGCTTTGCTTAATCTCAAGGCCGCTTCGGCATTGAGTCGTTCCATGATCTGCCCGGCGGTTTTCTTCTTGATACCAAGCAGCAGATTAACCGCCAGCCGGGTTTCCAGTTCACTGATCAAAACCGCCGCCTGCTGTGGATGCATGCGCTCGTAAATCAGGCTCAGCTCTTCGATCCTGGTATTCTCTTCGGCAGCGCGACGATCGAGGAGGTCATTCAACTCGGTACGCAGGCGCTGCATGGCGGCGATTTTCTTATCGACCTCTGCTTCCAGGGTCTTTAGCTGCAATTCACGCCCGTGCAGCCGCTCTTCGCGCGCGCTTAAGCGCTCATCGCGCTCCTTGATGGCGGCGAGAATGCGGCGTTCCTCCACTGAGGCAAACTGTTCATCGGCGGTAAGGGAAAACAATGGCGCTTGCAGCAGCAGGACGCTGCTGATCGCGAAAGCGACAATAATACAGAGACGTTTTTTCATGGAGTAGTCCCCTTATGGCGCAGACTGATTTCATCGAGTTGAATGCGCTCTTTGCGCTCCTGTTCGCGACGAAACTCAGCCTCCTGACGTTCTTTGAGTTTGTCCATGACCTGCCGGTCACGTGCCGTTTGAAGCAGCGTCTCGCGCTGCCTGACAATTTTTTTTTCAAGCACTGCAAGCTGCGTCTGCAATTGTGCACTACGGCGCCGACAATGGCTGATGCGGTTTTCATAAAGGTCGATCTCAGCGATGGTCAGCCCTTCTTCCTGCCGCTGTTTAAGCGCTTGATCCTGGGCGTTCAACTCCTCTTGCCGGGTGGCAAGGGCGGCGATCAGTTCCTGCTGTTGCTGGTGGCTTAAAGCTAGGGCCTGCTGCGCCTGTTCCTCAAGGGTCGTGCGGTAATTCAGAACCGACTGCAGTTTGAACTTTTTAGCCATGATTTAATCTTCCCGTGGCGCTTTACGCCGATCAAGCACCAGTGTATTCATCTCCTCAATGGTCGTTCCCAGATCAAAGGACTCATCCATCTCCTGGCGTAAAAAGTCGTTGACGGCCTCAATACGACTGATGGCGTAATCGATCTTCTTATTACTCCCCTCGGCGTAGGCACCGATATTGATCAGATCTTCCGCCTCTTTGTGGGTAGCCATGATCTCGCGCATATTGCCGGCCAGCTGCAGATGTTCCTTGCTGACAATATCGCGCATGACGCGGCTGGCCGAGGCAAGAACATCGATGGCTGGATAATGATTGCGCGCTGCCAGGTCGCGCGACAGAACAATATGCCCATCGAGGATCGAACGCACGGCATCGGCCACCGGCTCGTTCATGTCATCCCCTTCCACCAGCACAGTGTAAAGACCGGTAATACTCCCCTTGTTCTTGAAATTGCCGGCACGCTCCAACAGTTTTGGCAGGGTCGCGAACACCGACGGGGTATACCCTTTTGTGGTCGGCGGTTCACCGATAGCCAGACCAACTTCACGCATGGCCATGGCAAAACGCGTGACCGAGTCCATCAACAACAGCACCTCTTTGCCTTGAGCGCAAAAATATTCGGCGATGGTGGTGGCGACAAAAGCGCCGCGCATGCGCAGCAGTGGTGATTGGTCTGAGGTTACCGTCACCACCACCGA
Source organism: Pelovirga sp. (assembly GCF_059864205.1). Lineage (NCBI taxonomy): Bacteria > Pseudomonadati > Thermodesulfobacteriota > Desulfuromonadia > Geobacterales > Geobacteraceae > Pelovirga > Pelovirga sp. Next base: position 56,615 of record NZ_JCBCBS010000116.1, on the reverse strand, counting down.
ACGCGCCAGCCCCTCCGGACCCAGATCGCGCTCGATAAATTCACGCACCTCACGGCCACGCTCACCAATCAGGGCAATGACATTGACATCCGCCTTGGTATGTTTAGCGAGCATCCCCAACAGTACACTCTTGCCAACCCCGGAACCGGCCATAATCCCCAGGCGCTGACCAGTACCACAGGTCAACAGGGAATTGATCGCCCGCACTCCCAGATCGAGGGGCGCGACAATCGGTTTGCGCGCCATCGGGCTGGCCGGCAGCGCATAGAGGGGGCATTCGTCCGTACAGGGTTCCAGCGGCATCTCATCCAGGGGTCGCCCGAGGGCATCCAACACCCGTCCGAGCAACTGCTCACCGACCGCCAGGGTTGCACTGCTGCGCACCACCTGAATCAGACAACCGGGACCTAAACCGCGCAATTCTCCCAGGGGCATCAACAAAGCACGGGAGTCACGGAAGCCAACCACCTCGGCGGGCACCGCCGGACCACCGTCGTGGGGCAGGAGTTCACACAGGGTGCCAACGGTCGCCGTGGGGCAATAGCCCTCAACCACCAGACCGACGATCTGAATGATCTTGCCACTGACTTTGAAGGGGTTGACGGCTTTGACCCGTTGCACCAGATCGATCATGATGTTCCCGTCATCGCTTCCTGCAGGGCTTGACGGATAGCCGCAAGCTGGGTTTCCACAGTAGCATCCACCTCACCAAGGTCCGACTCAATCTTACAACCACCGGCAGTCACCAGAGCGTCTGCTTCAACTATCAGATTTTTCAAACCGCTGATACTCGCCAAAAACAGGGGTTTGTGTTCGTTGACGGCAGCCAGATCGGCTGGATTAACCTTGATGCGGTAATGATCGGCGCGTACCGAGGCCTTTAACGCCTCGGTAATCACCTGATTGATCATATCGGAGTGAATGCTGACCTCACGCTGAACAACCTGTTCAGCGATCGCCATCACCAGACGCAGCATGTCATCGCGGCTGTTCTGTGCCATCTGGACGCGCAACTGGGAAACTTCCGTCAGCGCGGTTGCCAATGCCTGGGCTGATGATTCCAGCCTGGCCGCCGCCGCCTTCATGGCATCATGTTGGCCGCGAGCGTAGGCTTCATCCATGTCTTGCCTGGACACTGCAGGCGCTGCCGAAGAGGTTGCTGGGCTAGCGGCAGGAGCCCTGGCTTTTGTCGGCTGGTCAGCAACAAAAGCGTGCGAAGCCACGGCAATCGTGCCCCCTTCACCAAAAGAACTGAAATGAAATTCTCTGGCTCCGGTGACCTCTGCGCCCCGATAAATTCTAGACAAGTTCATCGCCACCACCACCTCGACCAGGGATAACAACCGTGCCTTCTTCTTCAAGCTTCAGGGCAACCTTGACAACTTCCGTCTGCATTGCTTCAACCTCGGACAGTTTGCGCGGTCCCATGGCCTCAAGATCTTCCATAATCATGTCGACAGCGCGGCTTGAGATATTGGAAAAAATCTTTTGTTTGACAGCATCGCTGGCAGTCTTCAACGCCAGGGTCAGCATGTCGGTACTGATTTCACGTAGAATCGCCTGCATACCGCGGCTATCGATGGCAACCAGATCCTCAAAGGTGAACATGCGGCGGCGGATTTCTTCGGCCATGTCGGGGTCAGTTGCTTCAATTCTGGTCAGAACGAGCTGATCGGCGCCTTTTTCCATCTTACCGAGAATCTCAACAACCTTATCAATACCGCCGATCTGCTTGTGGTCGTGACCGACCACCACACCAACTTCGCGCTGCAATGCCGCCTCGATCTGATTGATCACCTCGGGTGAGACGTTGTCGATCTTGCCGATGCGATAGACCACCTCACCACGCATTTCCTCCGACAGTTCCACCAGAATCCGGCCGGCGTGATCGTCACGCTGGGTCGAGAGGATCAGGGCAATGGTCTGTGGATGTTCATTTTCGAGCAAGCCGGCGACCATCCGCGGATGCATTTTCGAGATGGTTTCCAGCGGCCGTCCCTCGATCCCGGCAGAGACCTGATCAAGCAGCTGCTGGGCACGTTCACTGTCAGCACCACCTAAAATGGCGTGCTTGGCAAATTCATCTCCGCGGATATACACCCCGATATCCGTGCCACGGGCATTCCTGTATTCTTCGAGAATTTCCCGCGCCAACGAGGGTTCGACGTGCTCAATATCCATCATACAGCGGCTGATTTCGCGCACCTCGGCATCATCCAGCGCTTCAAAAATCCGCGCTGTGGCCTCCTCTCCCAGACACAACAGGAGCAAGGCCGCTTTTTTGGCACCTGACAGATGTTTGGTTTTTATCACTGATAACTCTCCCGCGCTCAGCGCAAATCTTAATCGGTCAGGACTCGGCAGGTTCTTGCCGCAACCAGTTTTTGATTACCTGGACCGGCAATATATCACCGCCTAACACCTCCTGGCGGATTTGCGCCAATGGATCACCAGGGCCACCCAGCAGCGGGGTCAATGACTGGCCACGCAATTCGCTCTCAAGTTCCTCGACGGTTTTCAGCGGCGCAGTCTGCTCGTCGACACCACCTAAGGTGCGAACCAGTGGGCGCAGGAAGATCAGATAAACCATCAGAGCGGCAATCGCCAACAGCGCGTAGCGAATCAACGGCAACAGCGGATAGACCCGATCCACCACCGATGGCTCGGGCATGGTCATATCACCAAAGCTGCTTTCAAAGGGCATGGAGACCACCGAGATCAGGTCGCCGCGGGCATCATTGATCCCCAGGGCGGTACGGACCATCTGTTCGATCTCCTGAATCTCTGCGGCACTGCGCGGTGTCGTCAGCGGCGCTGCGCCATCACCGGCCGGGGCAACCCGGTCGGCCACCAGTACCGAAACGGACAGATTCTGTATGGTTCCCACCGACTGGACGGTCTTACTGACCACCTTGCTTAACTCATAGTTGACGGTTTCTTCGGTACGGCTTGAGGGAATATTGGTCAACGCCCCGGCACCCCCCTGTTCCAAATTAGCCACAACGCCCGGCACGCCACCGGCAATCTGGCGGCCCCCCTCTTCGTTCATGGTCTGCTCACTGACCACCACCGCTCCACGTGGATCATAGGCTTCCTCGACCCGTTCACGTTGATCAAAATCAATACCGGCATTCACTTTAACCAGGGCATTGCCAACGCCAAGGGCGCGCTCAAGCAGGGTCTGGGCGCGATACTCCAGACGACTTTCCAGCGTTTGCTGATAACTCAGCATCCCCGGGGTCATGGGCCCGGGCATTTCATCGTTACGATTGTTGGAAAGGGTGCGCCCATTGGAATCCACAACGGTGACATGTTCCGGTTCGAGCCCTTCAACACTACCGGATACCAGATGAACAATCCCCTGCACCTGAGTGTCGCGCAAAGTGCGCCCGGCGACCAGTTTGACAATAACCGAGGCCGTAGCGGGTTGCTGCTGCTCACGAAACAGGCGTTTCTCCGGCAGGGCAAGGTGGATCCGTGCCGCCTCCACCGGTGCCAGAGAGGTGATGGTGCGGGTCAACTCCCCCTGCAGGGCACGGCGGTAATTGACCTTCTGGGTGAAGTCGGTCATGCCAAAGCTCTGCTTGTCAAAAATCTCAAAACCAACGCCGCCGTCTGCCAGGCCGGAACCGGCCAATTCGAGCCGCGCCTCGTAAACCTGATCGGCAGGGATCATAATCATGGTGCCGTTGCCTTCAAGGCGATAGGGGATTTTGCGATCTTTAAGCCATTGCACCACTTCCGCCGCATCACGACTGGGAAGGTTGGCAAACAGCAGACTGTAATCGGCAACCCGCGCCTGCATGATGATCAGGCCGAACAGCAACATGCTGACCACCGCGACACTCACCAGGCTGAGTTTACGCGCCATTGACCAGGCGGCAACCACATCGATGAAAGTTTGTTTTTTGTTGTTGCCGGTGGCGCCTTTATCACTGGTGCCGATCAAAGCCGGTTTATCCTCAGCCATCGACTTGCTCCTTTTTCACTGGTTCTTGACCAAACAATGAGCTCGCTACCCACTACCCACTACCCGATTTTCATCCAACCTAGACCTGCATGCGCATTACTTCCTGATAGGCTTCGACCGCCTTATTACGGACCTGGACCATCATGCGTAATGAAATATCTGCCTCTTCGAGGCGAATCATCGCTTCATGAAGGTTTTTGGTGTCGCCGGCGACAATATTCTCAGCAGCGCGATCGGCAACAATCTGCGATTGATTGACCCCGGCAATGGAAGTTTTCAATGCCTGGGCAAACTTGTCACCAATCTGCTGTGCCGGGGCAGTGCGCGTCTGCGTCAGGCCTTTGAGATGGGTTGCTAATGTGACATCCGTTATATTTTTCATCATTCACCTCAACGTCCGATATCGAGAGCTTTAAGAGCCATTCTCTTTGCCGCTTTGACCACGGTGACATTCGCTTCATAAGCGCGTGCCGCCGACATCATGTCCGCCGTCTCTTCAACCAGACTGATGTCGGGCATGGCCACCGTGCCATTTGCATCCGCATCCGGATGGGAGGGGTCATACACCAGTCGCGGTGGGCGGTCGCTGGCTTGCACATGCGAGACGCGCACAGCATGAGCGGCATCACGCATACGCCCATCGAGGGTATGGGCAAAGTCCTGCTGGGTACTCTGAAACACCACTTCGCGCTTGCGATAGGGACCACCGTCGGGAGTGCGCGTCGTTTCCATATTGGCCAGATTGGAACTGATTGCGTTAAGCCGAGTGCGTTGTGCTTTCAGTGCTGACGAACTGATTTTCATGCTACTGAACAGATCCATAAAATCTCCTTTAACGCCTTAACGACCGTCCGATACGGCGTATTTGAGCATGGTCAACTTCTTTTTCAAAATTTGCGTGCCGGCTTCATAGAGCAGCTGGTTTTCCGCCAGGGAAAACATTTCTTCATCAAGGGACACGGTATTGCCATCACCAATACCACTGGTATCGACATCACGCTCGATGCGTCCCTGGAGTTGATGGAGGCCGGTACCATTGACCGGAATATGGCGCGCGTTAGCCGGCTTGGTGTTCATTTCCGGGCGCTTGATGGCCTGGCGCAGATTGTCCTCAAAATTCAACTTGCGCGCACTGTAGCCCGGGGTATCGGCGTTAGCCATGTTACCTGCAATCACCTGCTGGTTCCGGGCACGCAGATCGAGACTTTTTTCAAGAACAGCAAGGGTATGATCAGTTATTTTCATGGGTCTCTCCTGACTGTTTTTTTGACACTTACGCTAAAAAGTTTCAACCTTGCTCCTGTATGAGCAAATCCCGCGCCAACTTTCCCCAGGGACCGTTGGCGTCGTCACGAATCAGGGCTTGCAGCTGCTCCAGCGCCGCCGCAGGTTGGCGCAGCTGGAACAATATCTGGGCATTGCGGTAGCGCGCCTGGGATGAAAAATCGTCATCAGCAACAAGACCTTCATAGAGGCGCAATGACGACGACAGGTTACCGAGTCGATAATATGACTCGGCCAGCCGGGCCTGTTCGCTTGCTAACAACGACTGCACGGCAGCGACCCGTTCGAGGGTGCTGACGACCGCGGCAAAGTCATCCTGTTGCCAATATATCCCTGCCGCGCGGAGATTGACTGCGGGGGTGTCAGGACGATCACGGCGCTGCACTGCGTCACGCATCTCATCCTCAAGCCCCTGCCGTTCGAAGCTGTTGATCAACAGCACAAACAGGTCCCCGGCGTCGTTGCCGTCGGGATACTGACTTAAATACTGGCGCGCATAATCACCTGCCGCCAGATACTGGTCACGATGCATCATACTTTGCGCCAACGGCAGAAAAATCTCTTTTTGCTCAGGGGTTCCAGCACTCTGATCGAAAAGGTAAAGCAACACCCGCGATGAACGCTCATAGAGACCAAGACGATCAAAAGCACGAACCAGATTGTGCAGAAACGCCCGGTCGTAACCACTGGCCAGCAACAATTCGCGGTTCTGCTCAACCAGCACCACCGCCTGCAGATCATTCCCTTGAGCGAGCAACTGCTCAACGACAATCGGCAATTGCCGACTCAGCAGGATATTGGCCTCGCGGCGCCACTGGGAAGCAGCAAAATCGCGGCGGAAATTCATCAGGCGGTTAACGCTGGTTCGATGCTCGCCGGTCAGAAATAATACCAATGCTTCCTTAAAAAAGGCCTCTTCACGCAAACTGCGTAGCTGTGAGCGTTGACCGATAGCGACATACTCACTCGCCATGGAACCGACAGTTGACGGATCGCCGTTGACTACCCTGATATCGAGCAAACGTAAGGCGGCGCGATCCCCCCCTTCACTGCGAGGATAGTCGTCGGTTGTGCGTTCCAGCCCAATCCGCCCCCAATCCGTATCGCCCGCTTCAAAAACGGCAGCGGCGGCGGCAAAATGGATCATATCGGCACCCTCTTGATGGGTAAAAGCCAGCGCCAGGGGGTGATAAAGACGGCGGGAAAAGTCGAAATCCCCTCGCTGAAATGCTGCATGGGCGGCACGCTGGCAGGAAGCATAATAAAATTCACACAATAGTGGTTCGGCTGCCAGGGCACGGTAGCCGGTCAGGGCCTGAACGCCCTCACCCAATCCGGCCAGGGCATCGGCCAGACGAATCCTGCGGATTGTTTCAAGATGGTCTGGCCAGACCAGTTCATCATCACTGAGCAGCTTAAACGCTGACCGATACTGAGATACGGCCAGTGCCGCTTCAGCGTGAAGCAGACGCGTTGGTGCTGCCAGCGGATGTGCCAGCGGCAGCGTCATCAGGGTGGTTTGCAGATGGAGCAGGGCACCGATGGCGTTGTCGCGCGCGGCCTCTCCCCAGGCTGTCAAATAATCGACACGGATCTGCTGATCAGCTGTCAGTTCATTCAGCGCACCTAAGCGCGCCAGTCCGGCGGCATAGGAACCAGTGCGCAAATAGGCATCACCCATCAGCAGATCACGCTGACGCCGTTCTTCATCACTCAAACCGCCCAGCTCCATTCCGCGCTGCAGCAGGCTTAGAAACAACTGCTCGTCGGCCAACTGCTGTAATCGCAGCAATGGACTGTCGCTAGCGGTGATGGGATCAAGGGGGGGTGCTGGAGTCAGGCGGGGCGGGATGTGGATGTTCCAGGGGCTGCGATAGTCGCGGAAAAATTCCAGCCAATTGTTATCCCACGGCGACTGTGTTTGCAAGCGCGGGGCGGCAGAGCCGCCACGGCGGGACGGCACATCGGCAAGCCGAAAAGCGATCCCCGGACGGGCCGCGTCATCGCCCGCCCACTCAATATCGATCAGGATGCGCGGAGGATTGTCCAGCGCCTCGGCACTCACCCGTTCAGGGATGCGGCGCATCAGCAAAGACACCACCAGATCGTTATGACGACGGATCAGGGTCGTGCGCACGACGGTGCCATCTTCCGGCAGGGTGCGCAAAGTCGGACCGGAACCTGTTCCTGCGAGTAACAGGTCGATACGCTGCCCCGAAGAATCAATGCCGAATTCCGTCCGTTGTGACAGCATAACGGTCACCCGGGTATGGTTTGGCTCTTCCTGCTTTTGAATCCCGGTAACAATTGTTGCGGCTTTGGCCGGCAGCGCCAGACTCAAGAAAAACAACAATAGAAACAGACCAATTCCGATAATTTTTTTCCAGGTCAACAAAGGGGTCATGCGTTCCTCCTGCAATCGGCAGAGCTCGTCGCGGTGTATCAATGGCGAGAATCATGCCAATCCGCCGGAATCACTCCTATCCTATTATTTTTATTAATATTTTTATTTTTACAAAAACTAAAACGAGCCTATAGGGAAGACTCTCTCAACCATGGTCAGTATTTTGACAGGCACGGGTTTAAGCTTCAGCTTCAAGAATATCCAGCAATTGGCCCATTCGGTTTATATGGATTGAGCGCCATCCCAACAATCCAACCATAGTGAATTGCTTCAATCAGGGGCTCCTGCTAAAGTAGCTCCGTTAAAATGAGATATCATTCGTATCTGTTCAGCCCAGTCCTTGCGCAGGGTCGGGGTTCCTGTGGCAAGGGTGTTTGTCGCCATGGATGGCGACAACAAGCGGTCATGGATGACGAAAAGCGTCCCTTGCCATAGGATCCCCGACCCGGTGCATAATAGTTACGATCATTCTTGTCAATCACAGCCAAAGGGCCCAGACCATGAATTTTTTCTGCAGCAAAGACTGTCCGGATCTCTGTGGGATGGATATTCACAGTGAAGAAAACATGATCAGTTACCGGGCCGAACCCCAACCGTGGAGTTCTCCCGGCTTTATCTGTTCAAAATTCAAAGATTTCGCCACCCGTGAAATCAACAACGGTCTGCTGTCGTGGCAAAAAACCGGGGACGACATACAGCATTTCCCCGACGCCACCAGTGCCCTTGGCGCTCTTGCCAAGTGGCTGGTTCCTTATCGTAACAAAAACATCCTCTACCTGCGTGGTTCCGGCAGTCTGGGTTACAACATGGGCTACTGGGATCAGCTGTTTGCTGTCTTTCCCCATTGCGTCACGGTCAACAGCGATCCCTGCAATGCCACCGGTGGCAAAGCCCACAGGCTGGACTTCGGCTGTGTCAGCAACCCCTGTGTCACCCAGCTGGCCGACGCCGAAACAATTATACTGTACGGCAAAAATGCCGCGGTCACTTCGCCGCATCTGTACAGCTACTTAAAAAAGCTGAAAAAATCGGGCATCGAAATCATTCTGATTGATCCGGTCAGAACCGCCACTGCCAGCCTTGCCGATCACTTCATTCAGATTCAGCCGGCCTGTGATGGTCTGCTCGCCTGTGCTCTGCTGACGGAGCTGGGGCATGAACGGGACTACCCGATCCTTCAGCTTCTTGAAACTGCAGGAGTGACCAGCGAACAATTCACCCTGCTGCTTGACCGACTGCGCAATAAAAAGGTCGCTCACATCCAGGGCATGGGGCTGCAGCGCCAGGAAAACGGCATGAACGCCATGCGCTGGATCAACCGCCTGGCTCACTTTACCGCAGGGGTGGACTTGCTCTACTACGGTCATAAATCCAAACGCCGCTGGCAGCCACACCCGGCGCGTTTCAGTAAGGAAATTTCTCTGGATGAGATAGCAGTACGTCTCGCAGCAGGAGAATTCGATCTGTTTGTCAACATTGCTGTCAATCCGGTAGTAACCTATGCCGATAGTAACCTCTGGATTCGCGCTCTGAATCGCACCCCCACCCTGGTGGTTGATACCAACATGACAACAACGGCTACCTATGCTGACTTTTTCCTTAAGGTCGGCGGCATGTTCGCGCAAGCAGATTTTCAGGGCAGCTACTTTTTCCCCCACCATTATTCGCGCCCCGCCTTCACTGATGAACTCAGTGACATGCAGGCGGCCCACGCCCTGGCAAAAAGGCTCAACATTCCGCTGATCCGCACAATCGAAGAGGCATTGCGCGCACCTGCACCAGCACCACGCACGTACCAAACAGAAACCCTTGATCTGCACTGGCCGCAAGAGATGAAGGATTTTCGCCTGCTAACTGCCTCGCACCTTGACTACCTTAACTCACAGATTATTAACGGGCAGGAACAAGGTCTTCAGGTTATTCACATCAACCCCCTTGATGCCGAACAAAAGGAAATAGCAAGTGGCGATCGCCTGCGCGTCGAAGGGGATTGCGGCGCCTTCAGCGCTGAGGCCCTGATCACGGACGCGGTGCGTGCAGGCACCCTGATGTGCTGGAAAAATCTGCCGATGCTTGATGGCTTCTGCAATGGTGCGGTTCCCGGCCGCCTGACCGATGGCGAAACCGGGCTGGCCTATTATGCTGCAGAGGTGCGCATCTTCAAGATCAACGGCGCCTGATCGCCCCCGCTCCCTTGACCCCGCACACGGGTACAACGCAGAATAGAATCTGACTCAGATACTCCCGTGGAGAATGACCATGCGCTCTGTCCGTATGTTGTTGCTGATCACCATCAGCTTGTGGTTCCAGGTTGTTTCAGCCACAGCCCATCCTCATATACTTGATGTCGCTACCGGAGACATGCTGGAGTTCCGGCAACTGATCGAGAAACTCGAACAAAGCCGGGTGGTTTTTATTGGTGAACAGCATGATCATGCCGGGCACCATCAGATGCAGTTCGAAGTGATCAGTGCCCTTGCCAAGCGACAAGAAGTCGCCATCGGTCTGGAGATGTTTCAGACTGAAGATCAGCAGGCATTGGATAACTGGACGGCCGGTACCAGCAGTGTTGAAGAGTTTCGGCAGATCTATCAGCGCAACTGGGGGTGGTGGTCGCTCTATGAACCGATTTTTTCCTATGCCCGCCAGGCACGGATCCCCATGGTCGGGCTTAACCTCCCGCGCAGCATCACCCGCCAGGTGGCGATGAGCGGTTTTTCCTCCCTTGATCAAGAGCAGGTCAGCTTTCTTGGTGGCATGACCTGCAGTGTCGATGCTACCTATGAAGACTTTATCCGTCGCGCCGTTGGGAGCCACGGCCATGGCAGTTTCGATTTTCGCAACTTCTGTGAAGCCCAACTGGTATGGGACAAAGCCATGGCGCGCTATATGTCTCTCTATCTGAAACAGCATCCGCAGCATTCCGCTGTCATTCTGGCCGGTAGCGGTCACGCCTGGAAGTATGGTATACCCTCCCAGATTGTTGATTTCGGCCATAGCGATTACCTGGTGCTGCTCCCCGAGGTGCGTGGCCGCCTGACCCGCGATCAGGTAACCTTGGAAGATGCGGATTATCTGTGGCTGGATCTTGGTGAGGGTTCGTGGACTGTCAATGATGAGGAATACTGATGCATATCTGGGTTGATGCCGATGCCTGTCCGGCGACGATTAAAGACATCCTCTTCCGTGCTGCACAGCGCACCGATCTGCCGTTAACCCTGGTGGCCAATCACGGCATGCGCATTCCGTCCTCACCAGGTATCTCATTTGTCCTGGTCGCCGCCGGTTCCGATGTCGCCGACAATGAAATTGTCAAACGCCTGACCGCGGGCGATCTGGTCATTACTGCCGACATCCCCCTGGCTGCCGAGGTGGTTGCCAAAGGCGCTGTCGCTCTGGATCCGCGTGGAGAACTCTACACCGAAGAAAACGTCCGCTCGCGGTTGAATGTGCGTGATTTCATGGAAAGCCTGCGCAGCAGCGGCGTCGAAACCGGTGGCCCGGCAACCCTTACAGCCAAGGACCGCCAGATATTTGCCAATCGTCTGGATACACTGTTGCGCCAACGTCTCCCCTGAAGACAAAATAACCTGATCAGCCCAACCTTTGCCCTCCGATAAGACACGAACAGCCTCCCCTTAAGCACACTAGTAAACCCCAAGTGTATATATTGGTTGACTAGTGTCGGAAGATTGAGTATTGTCCCCCCTGTTTTTAAGCATTTCCTTAAAAAAGGGGTTCTCTATGGTTTATCTTGTCGGCATTACCCTGCTTTGGGCTTTCTCTTTCAGCCTCATTGGCGTTTATCTGGCCGGTCAGGTCGATTCCTACTTTTCTGTTTTCATGCGCGTGGCTCTGGCCGCGCTGGTGTTTCTTCCCCTGCTGCGACCCATACCGCTAAAACTGGCCGGTCAATTGATGGCTCTGGGAGCCATTCAACTGGGGTTGATGTATGTTTTTTACTTTCATTCTTTCACCCTGCTCAGCGTCCCCGAAGTACTGATCTTCACTATTTTGACCCCCATCTATGTCACCCTGATCCATGATCTGCTGCAGCGGCGTTTCCGCCCGGGCTACCTGTTGACCGCTATCCTGGCGGTTATCGGCGCGGCGATTATCCGTTACAGCCCGGTGGAAAGCCAGGTGCTGACCGGATTTTTGGTGGTCCAGGGGGCTAATATCTGTTTTGCTCTGGGGCAGGTTGGCTACAAGACATTGATCGAAAGAACGCCGACAAGGGTCCCGCAACGCTACCTGTTCGGTTATTTCTATCTTGGCGCCCTGGCGGTGACGCTGGTGTTATGGCTGGCGTTGGGGAATATGACCAGACTGCCGACGACCGGGGTGCAATGGGGAATACTGATCTATCTGGGGGTTATTGCTTCGGGGTTGGGGTATTTTCTCTGGAACAAGGGGGCCACCCTGGTGGATGCCGGCAGCCTGGCGATTATGAACAATGCGCTGATTCCGGCCGGGCTGATTGTCAACCTGCTGATCTGGAATCGCGATGCGAATCTGGCACGTCTAAGCCTTGGCGGAGGGATATTGCTGCTATCGCTGCTCGTGCATGAATATTGGGTGAAAAAACCGGAACTCGTGGCAGATTCCGACGGCTGAAACGATCAATCCCGAGGGGCTGCGTTGCGCTGACGCCTTTGCGCCAACTCTTCCCGCAATGAAGCAATGAGCAGGATGGCGACCCCGACACTGATCGCACTGTCAGCCACATTAAAGGCCGGCCAATGGTACTGATACCAGTGTACACCGATAAAGTCGACCACCTCGCCGAGACGGATGCGGTCAATGACGTTACCGACCGCGCCGCCAAGAATCAGCCCAAGTGAAAAGTGCATCCCCCTGGCCGTCCCCGGCAGGCTCCGCAGGTACCAGAGGATCCCCACCACCGCAATCAATGCTACGGTCAAGAAAAACGGCAAGCGCCAGGTGCTGTCGGCGAGAATGCCGAAGGCGGCACCGGGGTTGCGCACATGGGTCAGGTAAAGGTGATTCTCGATCAGCACCTTGAATTGCCCAAGGGTGTAGTTACGCTCAAAATAGACCTTGGTGAGCTGATCAAGAATCAGCACAACCAAGGCGATGCCGCAGAATATACTGTATTTTTTCATTTCACTCCGCCGCCAGGGCCGCAACACAGCGCGAGCAGAGGCTTGGATGCTCAGCGTGCTCACCAACACTGGTAGCGTAATTCCAGCAGCGATCGCATTTACTGCCCTCGGCAGCAACAACCTGTACCTTGAGTCCCGGCACCTGGATTGATTCCTCTGGCGTCAGGGAGTCTTCGATTAATTCCACCTGCGAGACGATAAAATAGGCCGGCAGCAACGGCAGATAGTGCTTCAGCAATTCTCGATAGTTGTCCGGAACCTGAAGCACGACCTTGGCCTCCAACGACTGGCCAATCAGTTTTTCCGTCCGTGCTTTTTCCAACTGCCGCGACACCTCGTTACGCACCTTGAGCAACCGCTCATAGGTGGCTTCCAGAGCATCATCCATATCAGCCGTCACCACTTCCGGAAACGCCGCCAGGTGGACACTCAGGGGACGATCACCGGGCAGGCGTTGCCAGATTTCTTCAGCGGTAAAGCTCAATACCGGGGCGATCAACCGGGTCAGGGTATCGACAATGCGGTACAAGGTGGTGCGGGCACTGCGGTATTCGATGCTCGACGGGGCACTGGCGTACAGACGATCTTTTAAGATATCAAGATAAAAAGCACTTAAATCGATACTGCAAAAATTGTGGACGGCATGATAGAGCGTATGAAACTCGTAACGCTCATAAGCCTGACGCACCCGTTGCGTCAACCGGGCCAGTCGTGACAAGGCCCAACGATCCAGCTCCAGCAGCTGTGATGAATCAACCTGATCGGCGGCAGGGTTAAAGTTATTCAGGTTGCCGAGCAGATAACGGGCGGTGTTACGAATGCGCCGATAGGCGTCGGACAGGCGTTGCAGGGTTTCATCACCCAAGCGGATATCGTCACGGTAGTCGGTAGCGGCCACCCACAGACGCAGAATCTCAGCGCCATATTGTTTGATAATTTCATCCGGAGCAATGACATTGCCCATTGATTTGGACATGGGGCGACCGGCCTTGTCGAGAACAAAACCATGGGTCAGTACCGCTTTGTAGGGGGCGCAATCACGGGTACCGACCGATTCCAGCAAACTGGAATGAAACCAGCCGCGGTGCTGATCTGATCCCTCCAGATAGAGATCAGCAGGACTGTGAAGCTCGTCACGCAGTTCACAGACGGCGGCGTGGGAGACGCCGGAATCGAACCAGACATCGAGGATGTCGGTTTCCTTGGTGAAGCGGTCATGGTTACAGGCCGGACAGCGGGTACCGGCCGGGAGCAGTTCAGCGGCGTCCTTCTCAAACCAGACATCACTGCCCGCCTCGTCAAACTGATCGGCGATATGATGCATGATAGCGCCATCGTTAAGGGCTTCGCCACACTTTTCACAATACATGATGGTGATCGGTACCCCCCAACTGCGCTGGCGACTGACACACCAGTCGGGACGGGCTTCAATCATATTGTAGATACGGTCGCGTCCCCAGGCCGGAATCCACTCGACCTGCTCAATCGCTGCGAGAGCCTTGTGACGCAGGTTGTTGTGGTCCATGCTGATGAACCATTGCTCGGTCGCACGGAAGATGACCGGCTTTTTGCAGCGCCAGCAGTGAGGGTAACTGTGGCTGAGGTCGCTCTCATGCAACAGCGCCCCAACTTCCAACAACTTGTCGTTGACCGCACGGTTGGCTTCAGCCAGTTTCATGCCGCCGAACAGCTCCAGTTCCGGGCGATAGCGGCCATAGTCATCAACCGGATTGTAGATGTCCAGACCATACTTGAGGCCGATCACGTAGTCATCATGGCCATGCCCGGGTGCCGTATGTACACAGCCGGTACCGGCTTCAAGGGTAACATGATCGCCAAGCATGATCAGAGCGTTACGCTCGTACAGGGGGTGACGGCAATTTTTATTATCGAACTCGGCCGCATCGAGGGGCGCAACGACCCGGGCTCCTTCGAGACCAATGGCTGCTTCTACCTTTTCACGCAATCCTTCGGCAACCACCAGATAGTCACTCCCCGTGTCAATCACCACATAGGGGAGTTCCGGATTCAGGCTAATCCCCAGATTGGCGGGAATCGTCCAGGGAGTTGTCGTCCAGATGACAAAACTCAAGGGCTTGTCGGTCAGATGAGCCAACGACTTCGGCAAGGCCTCAACATAGGGGAATTTGACATAGATCGAAGGGGAGCTGTGGTCAGCATACTCAACTTCGGCTTCGGCCAGGGCGGTGACACAGGAGGCACACCAGTGAATCGGCTTTTTCCCCTTGAACAAAGAACCACGTTCGGCCAGCCGTGCGAGTTCACGGGCGGTGGTCGCCTCGTAGCCGGTGGTCATAGTCAGGTAGGGGTCGGCCCAATTGCCGAAAATCCCCAGGCGCTGGAATTCCTCTGACTGGGTGGCAACCCACACCTTGGCATATTCACGGCATTCGCGGCGAAATTCGGTTTTGCTCATCTCGCGCTTCTTTTTGCCGAGCTTTTTATCAACCATCAGCTCAATCGGCAAACCGTGACAATCCCAACCCGGAACGTAAGGGGTATGGAACCCTTCCATCCGTTTGCTCTTGACAATGATATCCTTGAGCACCTTGTTCAGGGCATGCCCCATGTGAATATGGCCATTGGCGTAGGGAGGACCATCATGCAGAACAAATGTTTGCTTGCCGCTATTGGCTTCTTCGAGTTGACCATTGAGATCGGCCTGCTGCCACTGGGCGAGGATTTCCGGCTCGCGCACCGGCAAATTGGCGCGCATGGGGAAATCGGTCACAGGTAAGTTCAGTGTGTCTTTATAGTCCATGAAATGTCTCTCCACGGGGCATCAGGGCCCCTGATGATGTATGTTGTACGACCTACTGCGCGCCTTGCCCCATCAACCGCGCCCATAGAATTCCCATATGCTCGTGAATCAAGGCATCAGTCCGGGCCAGGGCTTCACCGTCGGGCAATCTCCATAAATGCCTGGTCGGCTTGCTTAAATGCCCGGTGGGCGCAGGGGTGGGATCAAGCCCGGCACCACGAAACAGTTCCATCGAGCGCGGCATGTGGGTCGCCGAGGTGACCAGCACCATTTCGGTATCAGCAAAAAGATCGGCCATCAATTGTGCTTCTTCCGCCGTATCGCGCGGGCCGACAAAGGTCAGGATATCCCCATCGGGAACGCCCAGGGCAACGGCCAACGCTCTAAGCTTTTCCGGATAGGCCACCGGATCGGCCCAAAGACCGTGATAGCCGGTAAAGATCAGGCGACTGCCGGGGTGCAACCGGTAGATACGAATTCCTTCGGCCAAGCGCACTATAGCCGTTGCACTGAGCTCGCTGGTCAGCGGTTGATCGTCCACCGTCTGGTGCCAACTACCCAAAACGGCAATGAAGTCAGCTGAACTCTCACCCGCTTCATAGGCCGGGTAGCGCGTTTCCAGATCGGCTATCCAGCGGCTATTCAAAGGCGCGTAACTACTAACAAACAGCAACGTTGTCGCGACAACAACGCACAATACGCCAAACCAGCGGTTTTTGCGACGCAGCAAAGAGGGAACCGCCAGGAGCAGTAACAGCAGGGTCAGGGGGACCGGCGTTAAAAAATCTCCCAGGATTTTTTTCAATAGAAACAGCAGAGAATCCATCGGCAGTATCCGGGCAAGGCAGAAAAATGCTTAAAACAGCGGGAGATTAGCGCAGAAACAGGAAATGTTCAAGCCACCTGACTGGCATAATCACAGATATCTGCAAAAAGGCAGGTCGAACACAATGGCGTTTTGCGGCAACACTCTTTGCAGTGGGTCACAATCAGGGCATGATAATGCTGATAAAGGGAAACCTCCTGATTCACTCCTGCCATGAACAGGGTACGGATGTCATCATAGCTTTCTCTACCTGTCAGCAGCCCCAAACGACCCAAAAAACGCCGCGTGTAGCTGTCGACGACAAAGGATGGGCGCCGGCCGGCATAGAGCAGAATCGAATCCGCCGTTTCCGGACCGATACCGGAGAGGGCCAGAAGCTCGTTACGGGTTTGTTCAAGATCGCGCTGCAGCAGATCTTCGAGGGATCCACCGTGCTGATCCAGGACATAACGACAGAAATGCTGCAGGCGCTGGGCTTTCTGGCGAAAAAAGCCGGACGGGCGGATCAGCTGTTCCAGTTGCACCAGGGGCATATCCGCCAGCAGACGCAGATCCAGAGCCTCGACCTGTTTGAGATTAGCCAGTGCCTTCTCAACATTGTTCCAGTTGGTATTCTGGGTCAGAAAAGCCCCGACAGCAACCTCAAAAGGGCTTTGTGCCGGCCACCAGTTATCAAGACAATACCCCTGACACAGGTGCCGATATATTTCCAGGATTGTCAGCATAAAAAATCCCTGTCTTTATCCAGCGAAAAGCAAAGACTTACTGCAAAAATGTCTTTGCCGCAATACAATCCTTCCCCTTCTCATCCTGCTTCCTCTATAATCCCGCACCATGCTCGCTGACTTCTCACCAGATTGCCTCGACCAGATGCGCTACGCCATTAGGCAAGCCCGCGGTCGTGAAGTATTTTTTCTCGGCCAGACCGACGCACAACTTCGCGTTGTCCAGGTTGAGGTGCTGGCCCGTGGCTCGAAAAAGGCGGTTCCTGCCATCCTCAACACCTGCTCCCACGGCGATGTTGTCATCCATAACCATCCATCGGGCAACCTTGAGCCATCCCCGGCCGATATCGATGTGGCTTCTACTTTGGGGGACCTCGGTGTCGGCTTTTTCATCGTCAACAACAAGGTTAACGATCTCTACCGGGTGGTGGAACCCTTTGCTGCCAGGAATGTCGAACATCTCGACTATGGACAGATTCAGGATCTGCTTGGACCCGACGGTGTCATTGCCGGCAAGCTGCCCGATTACGAAGAACGCCCGGAGCAATTGCGCATGGCCTTTGCTGTCGCCGATGCTTTTAACCAGCGCCGTCTGGCGATTATCGAGGCCGGCACCGGCACCGGCAAGAGTCTGGCCTATCTGGTGCCGGCCCTGTTGTTCGCTCGTGACAATCACGAACGGGTGGTGATTTCAACCCGCACCATCAACCTGCAGGAACAGCTGATCCGTAAGGATATTCCCTTTTTACAGCGCGCCACCGGCATCAACTTTCAGGCAGTACTGGTCAAGGGGCGCAGTAATTATTTCTGCCTGCGCCGTGGCGAAACCGCCGGTGCCGAACTGGGCCTGTTCGACCAGGAGCAGAGTGCCGAGCTGCAACAGATACTGAGCTGGGCGGCCGCCACTGAGGATGGTTCACGCGAGGATCTGTCTTTTATCCCTTCGTACCCGACCTGGGAGGAAGTATGCTGCGAACCGGATCAGTGTGCGCGGGTTCGCTGCAGCCATTACAATCGCTGCTTTTTCCATCGCGCCCGGCGTCAGGCGGCACGTGCCAACCTGCTGGTGGTCAACCACGCCCTGTTGTTGTCCGACCTGGCGCTGCGCGAACAGACCGACAACTATTCGGCCACCGCCGTTTTACCGCCTTTCGAGCGCGTCATCCTTGATGAAGCCCACCATCTCGAAGATGTCGCCACCAACTATTTTTCGGCCCAGACCACCCGCTTTACCTTTTCGCGAGTGCTCAACCGACTGCGCCATCCGCGGAAACCGGAGCAAGGGCTGCTGCCGCGCCTGCTCGATCAACTGGCGCGGGTACTGCCCGACAGTGCTGATACCCTCTACCGCAGCTTCCATGAGGCGATTGAGGACTTAACCAACCGCCGTCAGTGCCTTTATGAACTGTCCATTGATGAAATGCAGGCGATTGCTTCAGAATTACCGGCAGCCCTGGGCAAAAGTGTTGGTAACGGGGCCGAGCTGAAACATCGCATCCTCGGCGATTTTTTGACGACAGAGTTGTGGCAACGCCTGTGCCGGCGACTGGAGGGGTTACGCAATGAAACCGTCCGGCTTGAAGAAGGGCTGAGCTCCCTGCTACGACTGGCGACAACGCTGCCTGATAACATTGCTGAAAAAGTGAGTCCGACCCTGACGGATCTGCATGGCATGAGCGGCCGTTTAAGTGTCATTGCCGGTGAACTGGCATCCTTTCAGGCCGCTACCCCCGCCAACTGCCTGTGGATTGACATCCGTGAAGGGCGCATCGGGCGCGGCAAGGGGCTTCTGACCAGCCTCTGTCAGGCGCCCCTCGATGTCGGAGCCAGCCTGAAAAACGCCCTTTACGACCGCGTCCAGACCCTGGTCATGACCAGCGCAACCCTGACTGTCGCTGACTCCTTTGCCTATTTCTGCTCGCGCATCGGCCTGAATCACACCGAAGCGGGGCGGCAAAAACAACTGGCCCTGCACTCTCCCTTCGATTATCAGCACCAGGCGCTGGTGGTTGTGCCGACCGATATCCCGGAACCGGGCCGACCCGGTTTTGCCGAAGGGGTCCGTGATGCCGTTGAAAAAGCACTGCGTATCAGCCAGGGACGTAGTTTTGTCCTCTTTACCTCCTATGCCCTACTGCGCGATGTCCATGAGCAGCTCGCCCCCATCCTCACCGCCCAGCGCCTGCGCTGTTTGCGCCAGGGGGAAGAAAATCGCCATCAGCTGCTCAAACGTTTTGCCGAAGAGATCTCCAGCACCCTGTTTGGCACCGACTCCTTCTGGGAAGGGGTCGACGTCCCCGGTGCCGCGCTGGAACAGGTGATTATCACCCGACTCCCCTTCAAGGTCCCCACCGAACCGGTTCTCGAGGCCCGTTGTCAGGCCATCACCGCTGCCGGCGGCGATCCTTTTATGGAGTATACCGTGCCTCAGGCCGTTATCCGTTTTAAACAGGGGTTCGGCCGCCTGATTCGCCATCGCAGCGATCGCGGTGTCGTGCTGATCCTCGACAGTCGAGTGATCAGGCGTGGCTATGGGCGGATTTTTCTCAAATCTCTGCCTCCCGCACCAATAATACGTGGCTCATCCGAGCAGGTTTTTGCTACACTGCAGCAGTTTTTTCAATCCCCTGCATCAACAAAGGAAACATGATGAACTTTCTCTTCAGATCGATCCTGCTACTCGTACTGCTTGGCCTGTTGGGCGCCTGTGATAATCCGGCGGGTCTCACTCCGTTACGCCCCTACGACAAAATCCTCGCTTTTGGCGACAGTCTGACCGCCGGGACCGGTGCCGAAACCGACAGCAACTATACTGCCTATCTGAATCGCCTGATCGGCCGTAACATCATCAACGCAGGAATTCCCGGCGAGGTCAGCGCCGACGGTGCCAGTCGCTTGCCCGGTCTGCTCGACACCCACAAACCGCACCTGGTGCTGATTATGCACGGCGGCAATGACCTGCTGCAGAAACGCGACGAACAACAACTCAAAGAGAATCTGCGGCGCATGCACGAAGCAGCCCACCAACGCCGTATTCCGGTGGTTTTTATCGCCGTTCCCAAGCCCGGGCTGATCATTGAGGATGCACCCCTGTACCAGGAACTGGCCGACGAATTGAAGGTTCCACTGCTGGAAGGGGCCTTAACCGAACTGATGAAAAACAGTTCTCTTAAAAGTGATGCTGTCCATCTTAACGCGTCCGGCTACGAAGCCCTGGCCCGCAAGATTGCTGATTTTCTCAAGCTGAAGGGCGCTATCTGAAGTTAAATATGATGTTTTTGCAAAAAGCATCAGGTTGGATGGCTAAGCAAAAAGCGCCAAATGCAAGGCGCGCCATTGTTGAACAATGAGGCGTACTTACGTACGTCGAAGCAGTGAAACGATGGCGGCAACGCAGCAGTTGGTGAGTTTTTGCGACGCCATCTACAATGGAGGGGGAAACATGCAGCGTATCAAGGACTGGCCCGCCGACGAGCGTCCGCGGGAGAAACTACTGGCGCGTGGCGCCGATCATCTGACCGATGCCGAATTGCTGGCATTGATTATCCGCACCGGCGATTCTTCCAGTAAAAACAGCGTAGTTGACCTGGCACGCGGATTACTGCAGCGCTTTGGGTCCCTGCGCCAACTGGCTGCCGCCACCATCACTGAACTCTGCGAGCAACCCGGCATCGGCCCCGCCAAAGCGGCTGAAATCCAGGCAATGTTCCAGATCGCCCGGCGCTTTTCCGACCAGCGCCTGCAACCGGGGCACACCTACCGGAGCTCCACCGACGCCTTCTATCATTTCCACGAACGCCTGTGTGACTACCGCAAAGAGGTGTTTATCGCCCTGCTGCTCGACACCAAAAACCGTCTGATCCGTGAAGTTCAGATCTCCGAAGGAAGTCTCAACGCCAGCATTGTTCATCCGCGCGAGGTTTTTGCCCCGGCCCTTAAGGAATCGGCGGCGGCAGTGCTCTTTGTGCACAATCATCCGTCCGGCGATCCGACGCCAAGCCGCGAAGACATCGAGATCACCAGTCGCCTTAAACGGGCCGGCGAACTCCTCGGCATCCGCGTGCTGGATCACATTATTATCGGTAACGGTGCCTATATCAGCCTGGCGGATCGGGGAGAGTTGTAGCTGGGCAGTTCAATTGATACCGTAATCCTTGATTTTGTACATCAGCGCCCGCAGGCTGATTTCCAGCAGTTGCGCTGCCTGGGTACGGTTGCCGCTGGTTCGCTCCAACGCCTGACGGATGTACTTTTCCTCCAGTCGCCGGGAAGCAACTTTTAACGACAGGTTGCCTGCTGGCGGCTCATCCCTGGTTGTCAACGTTGGCCCCAAAGGCGGCAGTTCCAACTCATCAGTGGAATTAAAAATCAGGGCCTTTTCCAGATAGTTTTCCAGTTCACGAATGTTTCCCGGCCAGCTATACCGACGCAGTTGACCGATGGCGGCATCGGTCAGTAGCGGCACCGGGCGATGTTCGCGAGCACAAAAGCGCTGTAAAAAATGACGCCCCAGCAGCGCTATATCGTCCGGACGCTCACGCAGGGGCGGAATATGCAGATCGACCACCGCCAGCCGGTAATAGAGATCACTGCGGAACTGACCGGCCTGTACTGCTTCCCACAAATCACGTCCGGCTGCCGCGACCACCCGCGCTGAGACCTTTTCCGTGCGGGTTCCGCCGACTTTGCGAATCTCTCCTTCCTGCAACACCCGCAGCAGCTTTGGCTGTAATTCAAGCGGCAGATCAGCAATTTCATCGAGCAGCAGGGTACCATTGGCGGCGATGGCAAAGAGCCCCTGTTTTTCCCGATCGGCACCGGTAAAGGCACCCTTGACGTGGCCAAACAGCTCACTTTCGAGCAAACCACTGGTCAGGGCACTGCAGTTGACCGCCAGAAACTCGCCGCTACGACCACTTTCGCTATGCAGAGCGCGGGCAATCAGCTCCTTCCCGGTCCCGGTTTCCCCTTTAATCAGCACCGGCGAATCGGTGGTGGCGACCTTGTTCACCTGGTCAAGCAGTACCCTCATCTTCGGGCTGGCGTGGATAATGTCGGCAACAGAAAATCCCGTGTGATAACGGGACAAGGCTTGTTTGAGGCTGACGTTCTCATGCTGCAACTGCAGGCGTTCTTCTGCCTTGCGCAAGGTCAGGATGACCTCATCGGACTTGAAAGGTTTGGAGATATAGTCGTAAGCGCCGAATTTGATACATTCAAGAGCGGTGTCGATGCTGCCATAAGCGCTCATCATGATGATGGTGATGCCCAACGCCGTCACATCCGGGTGCTTGAGAAAAGTCAAGCCATCCATGTCAGGCATGCGGATATCAGAAAGGATAAGATCGAATTTTTCCTTACGCAACCGCGCCAGAGCATCGA
Source organism: Pelovirga sp. (assembly GCF_059864205.1). Lineage (NCBI taxonomy): Bacteria > Pseudomonadati > Thermodesulfobacteriota > Desulfuromonadia > Geobacterales > Geobacteraceae > Pelovirga > Pelovirga sp. The sequence goes on along the minus strand of NZ_JCBCBS010000116.1, from coordinate 34,116 downwards.
TGCCATTTTGCGCTTCGGTAATACGGTAATCATGCTCTTCCAGCACCAACCGCAACATATGGCGCATGGAGGCTTCGTCGTCAATCATCAGCAGATTTCGATATTTCCCCACCATGGCAACCCTCAATTGTCATCATTACTGTGCCTACGCAGCAGTTTTTGTTGGTACTGGTAATGATCAGGATGAAATCACTGCTGCTACGCATAGACAAGAAGGATAGCCATGTTTTAGCGGATGGGCAATCAAAAGAAACCTGATATCTCCGTTCAACAACAATCTCATGACCCCGAACAAAGCATCAGGCCACCAAGACGCCAAGATTTCAAAGAAAAACAGAGCAATTCAGTATCTTGTTTTGTAACTATTCAGCACTATCCTTGCGCAGGGCCTTTGGCTCCTGTGGCAAGGGTGTTTGTCGCCATGGACGGTGACAACAAGCGGTCATGGATGACCCAACGGGAAACAATCGCGCCCCTTGACATAGGATCCGAAGATCCGGCGCTGAACAGTTACCTTGTTTTTATCAAGATCTGCTTTTTCTCTTCCTGGAGTTCTTGGCGCCTTGGTGGCTCGTTTACACTTACCTGGCACGCCGAAACCAATACAATGCAACACATACAACAACAAAGGGACGAGCTTTACTGCCCGTCCCTTTGTTGTTCATCGTTATGGTGCGACTGCTGGTAAATTAAGGTGTCCAGATCTTCAGCAGAGCATCGGCCATTTCCGCTGGAGATTCGGCGACGCTGATGCCACACTCAGCCAGAAAAGCCTTTTTACTGGCGGCATCACCCTTACCCCCGGAGATAATCGCGCCGGCATGGCCCATGCGCTTGCCTGCAGGCGCCGTGGCACCGGCAATAAAGGCAGCGACCGGCTTGGCCATGTGATCGCGCACATAGGCCGCAGCCTCTTCTTCAGCATTACCGCCGATCTCACCGATCATGATAACCGCCTTGGTTTTGGGATCGGCTTCAAACATCTTCAATACATCCAGATGGCTGGTGCCGTTGACCGGGTCACCACCGATACCGACACAGGTTGACTGGCCGATGTTACGGCTAGTCAGCTGCCATACTGCTTCATAGGTCAGGGTACCGGAACGGGAAACAACACCAACCGGTCCGGGCTTGTGGATATAGCCGGGCATAATGCCGATCTTACATTCGCCGGGGGTAATCACGCCGGGGCAGTTGGGGCCGATCAGGCGGCAGTTGCGCCCGTCCATATATTTACGCACCTTGACCATATCCAGAACCGGGACACCCTCGGTGATACAGATCACCAGCTCAATGCCGGCATCAACGGCTTCCATAATGGCATCGGCACTGCCGATCGGTGGGACATAGATAACCGAAGCGGTGGCGCCGGTCTCTTTGACCGCATCTTCTACGGTATTAAAAATAGGAAAGCCGTCAACCTTGGTCCCGCCCTTGCCGGGGGTTACCCCCCCCACCATCCGGGTGCCGTAATCACGGGCGCCCTGGGCATGAAAAAGGCCTGTTGCACCGGTAATCCCCTGGGTAATCACCTTGGTATTTTTATCGATCAGAATACTCATCGCTTTTATTCTCCTTAGCCGTTGACAGCTTTGACAATTTTTGCGGCCGCGTCAGCCATCCCTTCGGCACTGACAATATTCAACCCCGACTCAGCCAGCAGCTGGCGTCCTTTTTCGACATTGGTGCCCTCAAGACGCACCACCAGAGGAATGCTGACTCCGACTTGCCTAGCCGCTTCAATAATGCCGGTAGCAATAACATCACACTTCATGATGCCACCAAAAATATTGACGAGAATCCCTTTAACCTTGTCATCAGAGAGAATAATCTTGAAGGCTTCGGTTACCCGTTCAATCGTCGCGCCGCCCCCGACATCGAGGAAGTTGGCCGGCTCACCTCCAGTATGTTTGATAATATCCATGGTTGCCATGGCCAATCCGGCACCGTTGACCATACAGCCGATATTGCCATCAAGGGCAATGTAGGAGAGGTCGTACTGGGAGGCCTCGATTTCCATCGGATCTTCTTCGTCATAATCGCGCAGATCACGAATCCGCAAGTGACGGAAGAGGGCGTTATCATCGAGGTTAATCTTGGCATCGATGCAGAGCAGATCCCCTTCTGCTGTGAGGATCATCGGATTGATTTCAAGTAGTGAACAGTCCGCTTCAATAAAGGCCTTGTACAGGTTCAGGAACAAAGACACTGCCTGCTTGACCTGGGGCATCGCAAGACCAAGTTTGAAGGCTACTTTGCGCGCCTGGAAAGCGGTCAGACCAACGACCGGATCGACAACCTCAAAGAAGATCTTTTCCGGGGTTTTGGCGGCCACCTCTTCGATATCCATTCCGCCTTCAGCCGACACCATCAGGGTGACGCGGTCGGTGACACGATCAACCAGGAAGGACACGTAGAATTCATCAGCGATATTGCTGGCATTCTCCACCAGAACCCGCTTGACGGTTTTTCCTTCCGGGCCGGTCTGGTGGGTGATCAGAGTCATTCCGAACATATTCTTGGCGTACTGCCGCACTTCGTCTGCGGTCTTAGCGATCTTTACCCCACCACCCTTGCCGCGTCCGCCGGCATGGATCTGGGCCTTAACCGCCCAAGGGCCGTCGCCCAGTCGCCGGGCCCAGTCGCGGGCCAGGTTACTGTTGTAAACCACGTGCCCGTCCGGTACCGGGACTCCGAAATTGCGCAGGATGGCCTTGGCTTGATACTCGTGAATGTTCATCGTGTCCTCACCTGGTTAGAAAAACTGACATGAAAAAAGCACTGAAACAAAGGATTAGCAAAACAACCAAGATCTACCTGAACTACCGGCATACTGTCAAGTGGTCTGACCATATTGTCGATGAAATTTTTAGTTTGGCTGAAAAAAATTGGATCGAAGAGGGAAAATCAAAAACGCCGGCACCTGAGCAACAGTCAGAATACCGGCGCAGGGGATCACTGCTTGTTGTGCGATCACACCTTGGCTTTGTTCCAGTCAGCCAGAAACTTTTCGATACCGACATCGGTCAGAGGGTGCTGGGCCAGCTGCTTCATCACCGCGAAGGGGATGGTGCAGATATCGGCACCGATCAGTCCGGCATTGAGAACGTGCAGTGGTGAGCGCACCGATGCGACGATGATTTCTGTGTCGTAACCGTAATTCTCATAGATGGTGCGGATCTGCTCGACACCTTCCATCCCCTCGTGACCGACATCATCCAAACGTCCGACAAACGGGGAAACGTAGGTTGCACCGGCCTTGGCAGCCAGCAGCGCCTGCAGCGGTGAAAAAATCAGGGTGACATTGATGTTGATCCCCAACCGGCTGAATGCTTTTGTAGCCTTGAGCCCTTCGGTGGTCATGGGCACCTTGATGACAATATTCTGGTGTATCCCGGCCAGCTCTTTGCCCTCTTTAATCATTCCTTCGGCATCAAGGGCAATCACCTCCGCAGAGATCGGGCCATCGACAATCCCGGTGATTTCGGTAATGACCTCTTTGAAATCACGACCACTCTTAGCAATGAGTGAGGGGTTGGTGGTCACTCCGTCAACCAGCCCCAGCTCGTGGGCGGCGCGGATTTCTGACACTTCGGCGGTATCAATAAAAAACTTCATGTATCACTCCTTCAATCAGGATTGGGGGGGATCGCTATCACTGTCTTTAAAACGCTCAAGACAGGCCTTGGAACAAAAGTAGTAATCGCTGCCCTTTATGTGAGCCTTGATCGCATCCTCCTGGGGCAGGCAGGTGCCACAGGCCGGATCCTCCACCATGAGGTCACCCTTAACCTGCCTGGCCGGGGGATCTTTAGGAGGAATGCTGGTCTTCGGGCGGATCAGGGAGAGAAAAAAAGAATAGAGGACAAAACCCAGGAGGATTAACAATAACAGTTTGATCATCGGTTTACCAGGCACCTTGCAATTGGATATCGCCTGCGCTTCTTGGCAGGGCTGTCAACAACTCCGCCATCGTGCAACCAGACAGGGGATGGATCAGGTCCGCCGCCAGATCAGCCAAAGGCTGCAGAACAAAGGAGCGCTCATGCAGGCGTGGATGAGGGAGCGTCAGCTGCGGTGTTGAACAGATCAGATCATCTGCCAGCAACAGATCAATATCGATGGTACGGGCTCCCCAGTGCACCTCACGCCGGCGACCACCGCGCTGTTCCAACTCGCGACAGTAGCCGAGCAACTCCAGCGCAGGAAGACTTGTTGCCAGTTCAAGAACGGCATTGAGGTAGTCAGGTTGCCCTACCGGACCGCCAACCGGCGCCGTTCGATACAGAGGGGAACTGGCGACCACGGTTATTTGCCGATGGACGTGAAGCGCCTGGCGCACCTCTAAAAATCGCGCCCGCGGCTCACCCAGATTACCACCCAAGCCAATGAATACTCGACACATGCCTCGCGCTGTCATAATCTGCGGCATTAAAACACAGGCGGAAAAATAAAATCAATGAGTGTCCGTTGGCAAAACAGCGGATAAACACTCATTGACCCGTAAATGGAGCCTACCCATGCAACTAAGCCTCACCCTCGGAGCAACAGACCTCGACCTGACCTATGGTTTTTATGACCAACTGCCGGACCTGAAGGTACAGCGACTGACGGACTCGCGCGGTGCCGTGACCGCCCTGATGGTCACGACGTTCAACCTGCGCCTGGTCTTCCAGTCCCTTCACAGCCTTGAGCAGCAACACCCGGCATTGCTTCAACATTTAAGCCGAACAAATCTGGGTGCCGGGGTTGTTCTTGAGTTTGAATGTACCGATCTCGATGCTGTTTATCGCACTGCGCGACGCAACGATTGGCCGGTCCTCTACGAACTGGTCGACCGCGAACATCGGCGGCGCGAGCTCTGGTTGCAGGACCCCAGCGGCTACCTTCTCGCCTTCAATGAAGAACCCGGAACAGCATAGCCGCAATAATCAGGCACCGGATCAGATGTATCCACCCTGCTGCCCAAGCATTTCGCGGGTCACCAGGACAATCCCCTTGGAGGTTATACGGAAACCGTTTTTGCGATCCTGGTCGGGGTCGTAACCGATCACCGTACCGGCCGGAATTTCACAGCTACGATCAATAATGGCGCGACGGATACGGCAGTTACGGTGGACAACGACCTCGGGCAGGATCACCGTCTCATCGATGGTAGAATAGGAATGCACCCGTACATTGGAGAACAGCAGGGTCTTATTCAAACGCGAACCGGAGATAATACAGCCGCCCGAAACCGTTGAATCAACCGCCATACCGCGACGATCATCGTCATTAAACACGAATTTTGCCGGGGGCAGATGCATCTGATAGGTCCAGACCGGCCAGTTGGGATCGTACAGATTCAGTTCAGGGTTCGGTGAGATCAGTTCCATATTCGCCTCCCAGAAAGCATCCAGGGAACCGACATCGCGCCAGTAGGCGCGCTGGTTGGTTTCGGGATTACGATACGGGTAGGCCATGACCCGATGCTTATCGATGATCGACGGGATAATATTTTTGCCGAAATCATGCTCTGACTGGGAATTTTTGCCGTCTTTTTTTAGCACTTCTTCAAGAAATTCCGTATTAAAAATATAGTTACCCATGGAGGCCAGCGTCATCCCCGGTTGTCCGGGGATTTCTGCGGGATGTTGCGGTTTCTCATCAAAACGCACAATCCGCATGTCATCATCCACCGTCATCACACCGAAACTGCCGGCAGCCTCTGCGACCGGCACTTCCATGCACGAGACCGTCATGTCAGCCCCACTCTCAACGTGGTTCAACAGCATGTCGCGATAATCCTGACGGTAGATATGATCGCCGGAAAGAATCAAAACATATTTCGGCTTTTCCGCCCGGATAATATCCAGGTTCTGATATACCGCATCCGCCGTCCCCTGATACCACTCCTCGGAAAAACGCTGAGACGCCGGGAGAATCTCAACAAACTCGTTGAGTTCTTTCTTGAAGTGACTCCAGCCACGAACCAGATGACGGATCAGCGAATGTGATTTGTACTGGGTCAAGACTCCGATCCTGCGGATCCCGGAATTAACGCAGTTGGAGAGGGGGAAATCGATGATCCGGTACTTGCCGCCGAAATAAACCGCCGGCTTGGCACGCCAGTCGGTCAGTTCGTGTAATCTGCTCCCCCGCCCGCCGGCCAGAACCAGGGCAAAGGTATCTTTGACGAGATGACTGACATAACGATAGACAATATGAGGTTCGGGCTGTGAACTCATAGACAACTCCCTTCCGGTGGCAAAGTGTTCATTGGATAAATAGGATTTCATTGTACACACTCTTGTGTGGTTTGTCCCTCATATCTCCTTGCGGGAGGAAAAAAAGAAAGCAGTTGCCCGGGAGACAGTCATCGGCTTTAATGATCCGCTACAGAGCATCGGGTTTTTAAATTTCCATGAGCGAGCGGCCATGACCCACCGAAACAACATCACCAGCAGTTTGTTACTGCGCCTGTTCATCCCCTTTGGATTGGGCTATGCGATTTCCTACCTGTTTCGCAGTGTCAACGCCGTTATCGCGCCGGATCTGATTGCCGACCTCGGCCTTACCCCCGCCGACCTGGGGTTGTTGACCTCCATCTATTTTCTCTGCTTTGCTGCTTTCCAACTGCCTTTGGGGTTTCTGCTGGATCGCTTCGGTTCGCGCCGGATCGAAGGGATTCTGCTCGCCTTCGCCGCAGGAGGAGCATTGATTTTCTCCCTGTCACAATCCCTGACCGGCCTGTTGATCGGGCGTGCCCTGATCGGCCTTGGCGTTTCTGCCTGCCTGATGGCCGCCTTTAAAGCATTTGCCACCTGGTTGCCGAAGGAGCGTCTGGCCTTTGCCAATGGCGTGCAGATGGTCTCCGGCGGCATCGGCGCCCTGCTGGCAACCACCCCGGTGGAAGCCTCCTTGAGGCTGACCGACTGGCGCGGCGTCTTTCTACTGTTGGCGCTGCTGACCCTGATAACCGCCTTCATTGTTTTTTTTGTGGTTCCGGAACAGCGCCATGATGGTGCCATAGAAACGTTTCCCGAACAGCTTCAGGGACTGAAAACGGTCCTGACCAATGCGTCTTTCTGGCGTATTGTTCCCTGGGCGGTAACCAGCCAGGCAACTTATCTGTCGTTACAGGGACTATGGGCCGGCCCCTGGTTACGAGATGTGGCAGGACTTGAGCGCGGCGCAACGGCTCAGGTGCTCTGGTGGATGGCTCTGGCCATGATCGTCGGCTATTTCAGCAGCGGCATCCTGGCAGAAAGATTGAGCCGCCGGGGAATCGGCATGGAACAGATCGCGGCAACAGGGATGGGGCTGTTCATGGCCAGCCAACTCCTGTTGATTCTCGCTCCAGGCGTTCCGACCCTGCTCTGGATCAGCTTCGGGCTTCTCGGTACCGCCGGTATCCTCCCCTACGCCATCCTGGCTCAGTATTTTCCCCGCCGGCTGGTGGGGCGGTGTAATTCCATCCTGAATCTGTTAGTGTTTGCCGGTGCCTTTGCTTCGCAGTGGCTGGTCGGGATCATCATCGGACTCTATCCGCAAACCGCCGGCGGTGGCTATGCAACCACAGGTTATCAGTCTGCTTTTGCTTTCATGCTGATCCTCCAGCTGATCACGGTAGCCTGGTTTTATCTGGGCCGAAACCGCGGCTGAATCTTGTTTGATACTTTCGCAAACGTAACTGCTCAGCACGAGATCGGGGCTGAGTAGTTACTCGCAAACAGTCATTGGTGAGTTTTTGCGCCGCTGCCATCTTATTTATTGGTCAGATATAAACCGCCACTGACGAACATCAGACCAACCAGCAGTGACCAGGTTAATGGCTCACCCAGCAACAGGATCGACAGGCATACAGCGGTCAACGGCACAATATTGATAAACTGCCCGGCGCGGGTCGAGCCAATCCGGACGATCCCCTGATAATACCAGACAAAACCAAGCACCGTTCCGAACAGTGCCAGATAACCTATATGTCCCCAGGCAACGACACTGATGCCGGACAGTCGCGTCGACATTCCTTCCAGCAAGGCAAAAGGGAAGAGCAGAAAGGTCCCGATCGCTGCTGAATAGGTAACCGCTACCAATGGTGAAAAGTGCCGCATCACCCGCCGTCCGACCAGAGAATATGTTGTCCAGCTGAGCACACAGCCGAAGATCATCAATTCCCCCCAGCCGACCCCACCGCTAAGGATCTGACCTAAGTCACCACGCACGACAACCGTGACCGCTCCAATGACGGAAAGTCCTATGCCAACGAATTTTTTCAGGGTCAGGATTTCACCATAAAAAAGTGCTGCACCCAGGGCAATCATTACCGGGTTGTTGGCGATAATCACCGCCGCACGGCTGGCCTCAATCCACATCAAGCCGCTAAAGAACAGGGCATTGTAGGCAAAGACTCCACTTAAACCCAATAACAGCAAGGGGACCAGATCGTCACCATTGATCCCGGGCAAACGACCGAAATATCTCCTGGTCAAGATCAGCAACAGCAGCGTTGCCAGGGCAAAACGCAGAAAAGCCGCAGTGAAAGGAGCAACTTCAGCCGCCAGCAATTTTCCGGAAATAAAGGTTCCACCCCAGAAGACAGCGGCAAGCGCCAGCTTCATGTAGATTTGCCACAAGGGCGCAGTGCCGGACATTTTTATTGCAATCTGCCGGCGGCTGTTAATCCGGTCTCGCCTATCAATTGTTGCACCACAACACCTGCCATGGTCAGCCCGAAGATCGGTGGTATGTAGGACGAACTGCCGAGAATCGCACGGCGGTCGCTGCAACTCCAGCGCTGTTCGTCACGATTGGGGCAGATGCAGTTGTCGGCACAAATATGGGCTTCATCACTTAAAGGGCGAAATTCTTCCGTCGAGTAAACCACCTGTACCCCCCGATGGATCCCGCGTCGCCGCAACTCTTTGCGCATAATCCGCGCCAGTCGGCATTTTTCCGTGCTGCTGATATCGGCAACTTTGATTTGGGTCGGATCAAGCTTGTTTGCCGCACCCATGGAGCTGATGACCGGAATCCGCTGTTTTACACAGTTTTCGATCAGATGAAGCTTGGCGGTAATATGATCGATGCAGTCGAGAACATAATCGTAGCCCGCCGGCAACAGCTCCGGCGCAGTCTCAGCCTGATAAAATGCCTGCCTGGGGATCACCCGACAAGCGGGGTTGATCTGGTGACAGCGCTCAGCCATCACCTCGACCTTGGAGCGACCGATGGTCGTATCCAGGGCATGAATCTGGCGATTGATATTGGTGGCGCAGATCTCATCAAAATCGATCAGGGTCAGGCTTCCGACCCCGGCGCGCGCCAACGCCTCCACAGCATAACTTCCTACTCCACCGATACCGAAGACGGCCACCGAAGACCCTGTCAGTGAATCTATGCTTTTCTTGCCGACCAGAAGCTGCATCCGGCTGAAGCGGTGTTCGTTCATTTGTTGCCTTCCTGAATTTTATCAAACAACCTTAGAGCATTTTCTGTCGTTACCCTGGCGACAGTATCAAGGGTCAGGTTTTTAATTTCTGCTATTCTTTTCGCGACCTTAACCAATTCCTCCGGTGCCTGTGCCGGATCCGGCAGATCCGTTTCCAACAGGATGGCAGATATCGGCAAGGCGGCGACAACCTCTAATAGCTTGCGCGCATTGCGGCGCAGCAGAATCGGCCCCACCCCGATAGAAAATTTCAGGTCGACCAACTCGCGGGCAAAAGGCAAACTGCCGGAAAAAGCATGCCAGACACCGCCAATCTGCCGACCGATGTCCAATTCACGCAATATTGCCAGCAGGGCACCCTTTTTTTGACGACAGTGAAGCAACACCGGCAAGCCATGATCCAGAGCCATCCGCAACTGGGCACGGAGGACCTGTTCCTGAACCTCCTGCGCAGGTCTGACAACCGCATCCAGACCTATTTCACCGATGGCCACGACCTTAGGATGGCGGGTCAATTCTTCTAACCGCAGGGCCACCTCGTCATCCCATTGATCTGCGTACAGAGGATGAATTCCCGGAGCGGCATATACGCTGGAATGGCGCTCTGCCAAAGAGATCAGCGCATCCCATTCAGCGCTTCTGACGCCGGGCTGAATCAGGCGATCGATGCCCGCCGCTGCGGCGGAGTCGACCCATATGTCGGCCATCCCCTCCACACCGGCGGCGACCAGGTGAATGTGGGTATCGCAAAAATACATCAGTTACCGACAGTCATTACTCTGCAACCCGGGCCGCAAGGATGCGGCTGCCCAGGTTCTTGATGCCGGCAGGGTCGCTGATCGGGCCAAGTCCGGTGACCACCTGATAGGTGGTTCCGGCAGCGACCGGCCCGGCAATGCGCAAACGGGTCTGCCGGCGCTTACCGGCCTGATCGTTGTAACCAACCTCAAGGGTGATATCACCTACCGCTACCGGGGTCTGATTGACCAGACGGGCAATCAACTGCCCCTGACGATCAAGAGCAAGATCGAGCTTGAGATATTTTTCCGGGTTGGTGGACAGGTCCAGGCGCACCAACGAGGCATGGGCCTGCCGCCCCGCCGCTGAGTCAGAACTGGCTGCACTGGTAAAATATTCCAGCGCGCGGGCACGATTACCCTGATTAAGAGCCAATTGCCCGAGAGAGTTCATGGCCGGAGCCGTCGGTAACAGGGCGACGCTGCGCTCCAGATCAGCGTTAGCTGACCTGATCTCCCCAAGCGCCTGATAGGCCAGGCCGCGCTGCAGATAATAATGGAAATAGTCGGGCTGGCGCTGCAAGGCCTGATCGAACGCCGCTACCGCTTCGCGTTCACGCCCTTGCTTGCGTAAAGCATCCCCACGCAGGCCGTAGAACAAGGCTTCCTTGGGCTCCCCGGCAATGGCCTGATCAGCGAGGGTCAGGGCACGATCAGCGCGGTTGTCATTGAGGGCCTTGCGCCCTTCGTCATGGGCATCGTAGGCTTTTTGCGCAGAAATTAATGGAGCCAGCACCCGGCGATAACGCTCTACCCCCATTTCACCTCCCGCTGGGAGCTCACTCACGGTACGCCGGTTAGCGTCAACCCGCTCCTGGGATGGGGGATGACTGGCAAACAGACCCTCAAGCCAGTTGCTCTGGCGCCCTTCCGACAACCGCACAAAGGTCTGTTGCAGATCAACCGCCGCGCTGGGATCATAGCCGGCACGCGACATGTAAAGCATGCCGTAATAATCAGCCTCGCGTTCGGCCTCCCTGCTGTACTGCTGACTCACCAGTCCAGCCGCGAGCGATGCTCCACCGATCGCCAGCCCGGCATATTCACTGTTGCCTGCCGCCATCGCTGCGACAACCACAGCCCCCTGTAACAGCATCCCCCGTTGCATACTCTGGGCACTGTGACGCGCGGCGGCGTGGATAATTTCATGACCAAGCACCGCTGCCAGCTCTGCTTCGCTCTGCATCTCGGTCAGCAGACCGCGATTGATGGCGATCTTGCCGCCGGGCAGCGCCCAGGCATTCGGCGTCGAGTCGTTAATCACCTGAAACTCATAGGGCAAAGGACGATCACTGACTGCCGCCAGACGCCCGCCGATTTCCTTGACGTAGGCTGTAATCTGCGGCTGGGTGCTATAATCGCCTCCCTGCATCTGCCGCAGCGGCGCATACTGCTCAGCACCAATCTGCAATTCAGTCCCCTCACCGATCAGCGTCAGCTCCTTGCGCCCGGTGACCGGATTAACGGCGCAACCGACCAACACCACCAGCACCAGCATCCATACCAGATGTCGAAACATCATCGCCTCCCGCTCCACTGACACATTATCATCAGGCCTCAATCAGAGAAACCAACACCCGGCGCTTGAGCTCACCGGCAAGCATCTGCTTGATTTTTTCTTCCAGTTGCTCCAGCGCCACCTCTTCGACCATCTTGTCTAGATCGTCGAGTTTCCACTCATCTGCCAGCTTGATCCAGACCTGCTGACGGCGCGCCATGGGGGCTGCGGCTGAATCGATACCGATCAGGCGCACGCCGCGAAGAATAAAGGGGAAGACATTGATCGGCAGATCGGGCGACGCCACCAGGCCACAGCAGGTCACCACCCCATCGTAACAGGTGGATTTAATCGCCGTTGCCAGCATCTCACCACCGACGCAATCAACCACGCCGGCCCAAGTAGTTTTCAGCATCGGCCGCTCACTACCGGTCATAAATGTTTCGCGACTGAGCACCTGCACGGCACCGAGACGTTTGAGGTAAGGCTCCTCATCGAGCTTGCCGGTGACGGCCGTCACCTGATAACCGAGTTTGGCCAAAATCGCCAGCGCCAGGCTGCCAACGCCACCGGTCGCTCCGGTCACCAGAATCGGCCCGGAGTCCGGAGTTACACCATTGGCGAGCAATTGTTCAACCGACAAGCCGGCGGTCAAGCCGGCGGTACCGTACATCATGCTTTCTTTAAGGGTAAGGCCCTTTGGCAACTTTAGCGCCCACTGCGACGGCACGCGAATCAACTGACCAAAACCGCCATCCGTTTCCATCCCCAGGTCATAGCTGGTAACAATCACCTGATCGCCAGGCTGGAAACTGCCGTTACCACAACTGATAACCTCGCCGGCAGCATCGATCCCGGGAGTGTGAGGAAACTCACGGGTCACCCCCGGATTACCGGTCGCCGACAGAGCATCTTTGTAGTTAAGGGACGAATAATGAACCTTGACCACCAGATCGCCGACCGGCAGTTCCCCCAGGCTGCGGGTTTCAATCGAACGGACAAACACCTTTTTTTCCGGCTGACTCACGACTAATGCTTTAAATTTCATCGACATAAAACCTCCTTAACAAGATGTGATCGAAAGCAATTATGCAAAGTTGAAGTAAAATGTTGGCAGTACACATTATACCACTGACACAGCTGCGACCATAGCCACCGACCAACTGTGCGATAATGGAGACCCTCACCCGATTTCCGAAAAAGGAAGATGACAGGGAGGCTTATCATGTTTAACAGCGAGACATTCAGCTACCGCGCCCTGCACCTTACTCTTATTTTATTATTCCTCGCCATTTTACCCTGCAGCGCAGCGGCACAGGTTATCACCACCGCTACCGAGCGGATCCGCATTGTAGAGATCACCAGCGGGCTGGAGAGCAGATACGCTACAAGACCGGCAATATCCTCCGGGGTGCCAACCCGCCCCACTGGATACTGGCGATGATCCTGCGGGCGTAAGGGCGCGGCGGTGACATGAATCCAGCCGGGGCTGATACTGTTGACGCGAATCTGCGGGCCGAGGCTCATGGCCATGGCGTGAGTTAAAGCCACGACTCCCCCCTTGCCGGCAGAATAAGCCTCGGTGTCGGCTTCAGACTGAAAAGCCCGCGTTGAGGCCAGATTGACGATTGCCCCCCTTGCCAATCCCCTGCGCCCCACCGGTGACCAGAACTACCGGTTTTTGCAGATCATCCATCAGCAGCCCCCTTTTAAAGTGACAACACAGGCCCTTCCCATATCGCTGAAATGCCAAACAGTACCGAGGCCATTTCGCAATACTGCAAACAACTCAATTTATTCTTAATTTTCAGTGTGTTGCGCTAACAACCCAGCCCAGCGCGTCCCCGCCGGACTATAATAACGTTTGCATATTTGCAAATTTACATATATTTGAAATAATACCAGAAAATCCTATCATTTTGTTTTTTCTATGTTTTATAGAGTTTTATCAATGTAAAACATCGGTATATAAATTGCTTTTCCTTTATCACAGCTAAGACATCAACAAGCGCTCAGCAATGGGGCCACCGCCTACAGCCTCAACATACAGCAAAGAATCGACCAATTTCATCATTCATTACCCAAAGGAGAAAACCGATGCACAAGGAACCCACCCTCCCATTTAAGGATTTTGGTCAGGGGCCGGCCGTTGTTCTTATCCATGATCTGCCCTTAACCGCCGAGATCTGGAATGAACAGATCGACCCCTTACAAAACGCCGGTTTTCGGGTCATTCTGCCCGATTTTTCACAATGCCGCGAGCACAATACCATCAGCGACTACAGCCTCAGCATTGTGCGCTTACTCAACCGTCTCGGTCTGCGCCGCTTTGCCGCCTGCGGCATGGGAATGGGCGGAGCGATCCTCTTCGATCTGCTCGAACGCTACCCTGAGCGCATTGCCGGTGCCTGCTTCATCTCCACCCGTCCGGTACAAGACGATGTGCAGGAACACGCCCGCCGCGCCGAACTGATCAATGATCTGACGCAAAACGGCGACTGGGACGCGCGCAATCAATTAATTAATATGTTGTTTGCCGGGCGCGAGCAGCAGCTTCCCGCACACCTGCTAACCTCGGTACGGCGGATGGTTGACAACTACGATCGCGATGCCCTGATTAATGGCCTTAAAGCGATGATTAATCGCCGCGACTACACCCAACTGCTCGCCACCCTGCAACTGCCAACCATGGTGGTCGGCGGTGAACATGATAACATCTGTCATCCCCATCACGTTGCGATTATGGCCGGCAAATTGCCATGCTGCCTCGGCTCGGACAAACTGGACGGCGGCCACCTGCTGTCACTGGAACTGCCACAGGAACTCAGTCGCAAGCTGGTCGGTTTTTTCCGCCGCATCGCCCCGCGCCGCAACGATACTCAAGCAGAAAAACCGGAAGACCTTGCCCTCGCCGGTTGCTAACCCCACAGATTAGTTCTTATCCCGAAACCTCCTGGTGTCCATCCGCAATTTCCGCGTGGGCACCAGGTTAGCAACAAGACAGCTTGCTGTTCTTGGAAAACTCCTTGAACATCAAAACCACATTGGGCTATCGTACGCGCTAAAAATACCCTAAAAATCTCACTTTTCAACTGATCCCTGCCTACATTCAGACCCCGTGCTTCAATGGCGTAGCGCGGTGGCAGGGTGTTGTTATCAACTTTAGCCTATGGGAAGGATCTCAACGATGAGAATGAGCCCGAATGAACTGGTCCAGCACTTAAGAAAACCCGCCGCCGAATTCACCCAAGACGACATCATGCGCTTCTGCCAAGAACGCGACATTGAAATGGTCAATCTTCGTTATGTTGCCGAGGACGGACGACTTCGAACCCTGAATTTTGTTATCTCTTCCCGTGAACACCTCTATACCATCCTGTCCTATGGTGAAAGAGTCGATGGCAGCAACGTATTTTCTTTCATTGAAGCGGGCAGCAGCGACCTTTACATCGTTCCCCGCTACCGCACCGCTTTTTTAAATCCATTCACCGACGTACCCACTGTCGATATTCTCTGCTCTATCTACGACAATATGGGAACGCCCCTCGACAGTGATCCGGGCTATATTCTGCGCCGGGCCAGTGACGAGTTTACCCGCCAAACCGGAGGTACCTTCAAGGCCCTGGGTGAACTTGAATATTATATTGTCGGAGATAAAGATGGTCTGTTTCCAAGCGTCGACCAGAAAGGCTACCATGCCAGCGAACCCTTCGCGAAATTTGAGGACATTCGGACAGAGGCCCTGCGCCTGCTCGCGAAAACAGGAGCAAAAATCAAATACGGGCATTCCGAAGTCGGCAGCTTTTCCGATGGCGATAACTATTATGAGCAGCATGAAATTGAGTTTTTGCCTACCTCTCTGGAAGAGGCTGCCGAGCAAATGATTCTGGCAAAATGGTTTGTCCGAATGCTGTGTAATCAGCGCGGTGTCGGCGTCAGCTTCGCCCCCAAGATCACTGCCGGCAGAGCGGGAAGCGGCATGCACTTTCATATGCTGGTAGAACAAGAAGGTAAAAATATTACCGTTGAAAACGGCAAGCTCAGCGACATGAGCAGAAAAATGATCGCCGGCATCCTTGAAGCCGCCGATGCCCTGACTGCCTTCGGCAATACCATCCCAACGTCATACCTGAGGCTGGTTCCCCACCAGGAGGCCCCGACCAACATCTGCTGGGGAGATCGCAACCGTTCTGTCGTCGTCCGCGTCCCCCTCGGTTGGCAGGGTGCCGACAACATGATCAACGATGCCAACCCCCTGTGCCCACCCCTCGAGTCCGGTGGTGACAGCAAGCAGACCTTTGAATTTCGGGTTCCGGATGGCTCCGCTGATATCTATCTTACCCTGGCGGGGCTGGTAACGGCGGCACTGCATGGACTCAATATGCTGGACGCCCTGGAAAAGGCACGGCAGCTCTATGTCGATGTCAACATCTTCAAGCCGGAATATCAGGAAAAATTGGCCGGCCTCAAGCAACTGCCCGCCTCGTGTGATGAGTCTGCCGATGCCCTGCAGGAAAAACGCGCCATTTTTGAAGCCCATGGTATTTTCCCGTCAGGACTGATCGACAACCGCATTCAAAAGCTCAAAAAGTTTAAGGACAATGGGTTAAGTGAGCGGCTTTATGGCAAAAATGATCAGATCAAAATTCTGGTCAAGGAATATCTCCACATCGGCTGAACAAGCACCTTCAGGCCAACAAAACCGGTGGCAGCAAAAACAGGGGGGACATAAACCGATTATCGGTATGGATGTCCCAAAATTGGCTTATTGACAAGACCACAAAAAACAAGGGGCTATGGAAAAATCCATAACCCCTTATTTTTATTGATTGGCGGAGGCAGATGAGAATCGAACTCACCAGGGACGGGATACGCCCCCCAGCGGTTTTGAAGACCGTGAGCGCCACCAGGCTACTGACTGCCTCCGCAAGTCGTTCATGAGCCCCGATTCTACGTTGATTTCAGACCTTATTCAAGGGCAATCAACGTGAAGGTCAGAGCAGAAGAGGTGCAACCTCAGGCCGGCACCTCGTTCATGCTGCCAGTGCGGTATCCCTGCAGATCGAGGGCGACATAGGAAAAGCCGGCCTCTTTGCAGGCGGCAACCACCGCATCACGCAGGTTTGGATCAAGCAGGCGTGGCACCTCGCTGGGAGATACCTCTATCCTGGCGACCTCGTGATGGTATCTGACCCGGTAATTAACAAAACCCTGCTCGCGTAAAAAAGCCTCACAGCGTTCGACCTGCAGCAGCCGTTCCGGTGTCAGCTCGGTGCCATAGGGAAACCGGGACGAGAGACAGGCAAAGGCCTGCTTGTCGGCCGTCGGCAACCCGAGCCGGCGGCTCAAGGTTCTGATGTCCTCTTTGGTCAGACCGGCCTGCTGCAAGGGTGAACGGATCTGTTGCTCTTTTACCGCATCGCTGCCGGGGCGAAAATCATCGAGGTCATCCAGGTTCGAACCGTCGAGGACCCGGCTGAAGCCGAGTTCCGCTGCCTTGGCGCGACACAGGTTGAAAAGAATACTTTTGCAATGGTAACAGCGGCGCCGGTCATTGCGGGTAAAATCAGGCACCTTCAGTTCATGGCTTTCTACAACCAGTTGGCGCACTCCCATGGTCGCCGCCAGTTTGCAGCTCTCTTCAAATTCATAGTTCGGATAGGTCGGCGACGTTGCGGTCAGGGCCAGGACCCGGTCGGTGCCCAGCACATCGACGGCAACGCGCAACAAAAAGGTGGAGTCCACTCCACCGGAAAAGGCCACCAGCACCGATTCCATTGCCGCAATATCCGCTTTTAACTGCTCATATTTTTGCTCGGTGGTCATTCTTCCTTCCTTCCCGTTAAAAGGTTCAGCATTAATCAACAAGTGGCAACCCTATCAACATAGTACGGCATCCCGTCAATCATTGACCAGCGCCAGGGTTTTCCAGTGGCCGTGACGAAAGCGCAGGTAAAACAAGCCGCTACTGATCAGGAAAAAAGCAATAAATGCCAGCCAGACGGTGATCGGACCGAAATTCAACACCTTGAGAAAGACAAAAACAATCGGCACCATCAACCAGTGCATGGCGACCGATAGCCCCATGGCCCACAGTGTATCACCGGCGCCGCGCAAGGTTCCGCTGAAGACAACGATGGTCGCATCAGCGAGCACATAAAGAGCGGCCAGACGCAACATGTCGACAGCAAGAGGAGCTGCCGAGATAAAAAGTTCGTTGTGCTCACGGGGGGCAAAAAGTGCCACCAGTTGCGCTGGAAAGGTCACAAACAGCAGCAGTATCAGTGACGAGTAGATCCATCCCATCTTCAAACCGGAAAAAGCTGCGCGCTCAGCGACCTCCGGACTTCCCGCGCCCATGTAGCGCCCGACCAGACTGACAACCCCGATCTGCAGGCCGAGCAGCGGCACAAAGGACACCAGATCCCAGTTAAAGACAATGGTCACCGCCGTCGCCGTTACCCCACCGTGACTGTGAAAAATCAGCACAATCAGGGTAAAGGCCAGCAGATTCAAAAACATCTCCACTCCGGCCGGCGAACCATAGCGCAACAGTTTGGCCATAATCGTTCGGTGAAATGACCAGCCGGCACCGATGAAAAACTCATCTCGATTCGTGCACCGCAAATAAGCCGCCAGCAGCACCAGCAGGGCGCAGAAACTGCTGAACAACGTACCGTAAGCGGCGCCCCGCAGACCCAGGGCGGGAAAACCAAGGTGACCGAAGATCAGCACGTAATTGGCACCGGCATTGACAATCAGGGCAACCATGGCGGAAATCATAACGATACGAGTACGGCCAACACCGGAAAAAAATCCGGATAAACTGGTGCGCAGCAGCACCAGCGGTGTTCCATAGAGGAGAATATTGAAGTAGAGCTGCTGTTGTTCGCGCTGTGCCGCTGGAATATCCATCAGACCGAACAGCAGATGAACCAGCGGCCGACAAGCAAAAACCAGCAGGGTGGCGGGGATCACCAGCAACATCGCCTGGGTAACTACCACGCCACATTGAGATTTATGCCCGGCACCCAGATACTGGGCAACCAGGGCGGTGGTGTAGCCGATCAGACCGACAAAAAAGGTCATCAGCATGAAGCTCGAAAGACCACCGGCCATAGCGGCATTCATCGGTTCCGGGCCGATGCGCGAGAGAAACAGCCGATCAATAAAGATCAGCAGGGTTTCACAGGCGTGGGACACCACCATCGGCGCGGAAATAGCGAGCATTTCGCGGAAACCACCGGGGGGGTTGAGTTCTGCTGTGGTTGTTATGCTCACGCGGATTCTCACTGTCGGGCCGGACCTAGAGGGTCAGAAATCGGCGGAAAAGTCGATCAATAACCCACTCGGGATAAAGGTGTCCAGCTCCAACTGATGCTGCCCGGTCAGCTGCCGGGCGAACAACCCGAGCAGATCGAACTCACGGGCAAAAGCATCGCGGAACGGATAGCGCAATTCAGTCCGGTGCAGCGGATTGCTGTCGACAAAATTCAAGGTACAGCAGTCATCGGAAAAAGACTCCCCGGAGCAATCGATATTCGGCAACCCGTGCAACCGGCAGGTCAAGGGGCGCGCCTGATAAACCAGACAGTTGCCATCCGCACCAAGCAATGGACAGGGAGTCAGATCCTCCTCAGGCATCTGTTGCCACTCATCATCGGGCAGGCGATTGAGGATGTAAGGGGGTTGAAATTCCGGCCAGCGCTGCTGCAAGGCGCTCACCCGCAAGCGGGCTTTGACCAGCACCTGTTTTTTGACCGGTTCGGCCAGCTCAGAAAAATCCGACTGCAACAGAGCCGCATCGAGCAGACTGATCTCAAACAGGCCACGACAGCAGGCAGAGCATCCTGGACGGCAGGCAATCTGGTCAGCTGACTGTTCAATACAAGCGGCGAACCAGCGGTCAATACCACCCAACAACTGGCGATATTCAGCAAGAATGTCCTGTATCAACGTCCTTTTCCCCTCAGCGCTGGGAAGTCGCCAGCTTGATCGCCAGCATAACGAACACTGTACCCGCCAGGCGGTTCAGCATCAACTGTACTCGTTGCGAGCGGTTCAACCATTGCCCGAGGGTACCGGCGAGCAGGGCAATGCTGCCGAACACCAGAATGGTCGCGACAATAAACAGACCGCCCAGCAGTAGTAACTGATAGACCACCGCACCCCGACCCGGATCGGCAAACTGGGGCAGAAAGGCGAGAAAGAAAATCGACACCTTGGGGTTGGTGATATTCATGATAACGCCGCGGCGATAATCACTCCAATAGCTGCCGGCCCCGTTAGTTTCACCCCGGATAGTCTCCGGCGCCGCACGAAAAGCCTGCCAGGCGAGATAAACCAGATAACCGGCACCAATCACTTTCAGCACCGTGAAAGCAACAACGGAGGTCTGGAAAATGATGGCGACGCCAAAGGCAACCGCCGCCGTATGCACCAGCAAACCGCTACATAAACCGAGCGTTATGACAAGCCCCGGCCCACGGCCACGCAAGGCGGACTGGGTCAGGACAAAGATATTATCCGGCCCCGGTGCCAGGCCCAAAAGAACTGCGGCCGAGAAAAACGTGATGATGGTTTCAGCAGGAATCATGGGTTGACCGATAATTGTAGGGGCACAATTCATTGTGCCCGCCGTTAGAATGATCTGGCAACATCCTCTTACCTCCTGCTTATAGCAGCAGGGCGCGTTTTTCCAGCGCCAGCAACTGATCGCGCAATTCAGCCGCCTTTTCAAATTCCAATCCGGCGGCGGCTTCGAGCATCCGCGCTTTCATTTCGGTCATTTTCACTTTCAGCGCCTGGGGGTTGGCATAGAGAGCTTCTTCTTCAGCACACAGAGGAAGCTGATCTTTCTCTTTTCTGCCAATGAAGTTTTCGACTATCGAGAACAGGGATTTCTTCACCGAGGTCGGAGTGATGCCGTGCTCCTGGTTATAAGCCAACTGCTTGACCCGCCGCCGCTCGGTTTCGTCGATACAGGACTGCATCGAGCGGGTCACGCGATCTGCGTACATAATCACCCGGCCGTCGAGATGTCGGGCGGCACGGCCGCAGGTCTGGATCAGGGAACGTTCGCTGCGCAGGAAGCCTTCCTTGTCGGCATCAAGGATTGTGACCAGGGCGACTTCAGGGATATCGAGCCCTTCGCGCAGCAGGTTGATGCCGACCAGCACATCAAACTCTCCCTCTCGTAAAGCGCGGATAATCTGCACCCGCTCGACCGTGTCAATATCGGAATGCAGGTAGTTCACCCTGATCCCCGCTTCTTTGAGATACCCGGTAAGATCCTCGGCCATGCGTTTGGTCAGGGTGGTGACCAGCACCCGAGCACCCTTTTCCACCGTAACCCTGATTTCCTCGATCAAATCATCGACCTGGCTGAGGGCCGGGCGCACTTCGATGGGAGGATCAACCAGACCGGTCGGACGGATGACCTGTTCGACAAAGACCCCTTCAGCTTGTGCCAGCTCGTAATCGGCTGGGGTTGCTGACACGTACACCGTCTGCGGCTGGCACTGCTGAAATTCCTCGAACATCAGCGGCCGGTTATCCAGCGCCGACGGCAAGCGAAAACCGTAGTTGACCAGGGTTTCCTTGCGTGAGCGATCACCACGATACATGGCCCCGACCTGGCTGACACTGACATGGCTCTCATCAATGAACATCAAGGCATCATCGGGCAGGTAGGATAACAGCGTAGCCGGCGGCTCGCCGGGATGACGACCATCGAGAAAGCGCGAATAGTTCTCGATCCCCTGGCAGTATCCCATCTCTTCAATCAGTTCGATATCAAAGAGGGTGCGCTGTTCAATCCGCTGCGCTTCGAGCAGCATATTCTGCTCACGAAAATGCTGAATCCGGCGCTGCAATTCATCCTGGATTTCACCGATGGCACGTTTAAGGGTCGGCTTGGTGGCGACATAGTGGCTGGCGGGGAAAATCGCGGTGCGCTCAAGGCGATCAATCACCTGACCGCGCAAGGGATCGATCTCGCTGATGGCATCGATTTCGTCCCCGAAAAACTCAATACGCAGGGCGCGTTTTTCCTCGTAGGCGGGAAACACCTCAACACTGTCACCGCGCACCCGGAAGGTGCCACGGTGAAAATCGATATCGTTGCGTTCATACTGGATCTCCACCAGTCGATGGAGAAAGTCATTGCGCTTCAATTCCATCCCGGTACGCAAGTCAACCAGCATCCCGTAATAGGCCTCCGGTGAACCAAGACCATAGATACAGCTGACTGAAGCGACGATCAGCACATCGCGGCGTGAGAGCAGGGAGCGCGTAGCACTGTGGCGCAACTTATCGATCTCTTCATTAATGGAACTGTCTTTTTCGATGAAGGTATCGGTCGAGGGGACATAGGCTTCCGGCTGGTAGTAATCGTAATAACTGACGAAATACTCTATCGCGTTATGAGGGAACAGTTCCTTGAACTCACCGTAAAGCTGTGCCGCCAGGGTTTTATTGTGGGCCAGCACCAGGGTCGGTCGTTGGAGACGTGCCACAACATTGGCCATAGTGAAGGTTTTACCTGAACCGGTAACGCCAAGCAGCACCTGATGGCGGTCGCCACGTTCAATACCGGCCACCAGTTCCTCGATGGCCTGGGGCTGGTCACCACAGGGGGAGAAGGGGGATATCAGTTCAAATTGCGCCATGTAAGATCATTTCTAAATAGCTGAAGCGTCGTCGACAACGACAGCGCGAACAGGTTGGTCGAAAAAGATTGTTTTTAAATTTTTGCGTAGTATTGTGTCGGTTTTTTTGTTGCAATCCAAGTCGGCTTACAGACCGGTCACAGGATTGGAGGATAAGAGATGAGCCCGCAAAAAAGCAAATTCGTCTACTCGGTATTCTGGAACTGCGCTCTGATTACCGTCGGCTCCCTGATTCAGGCGATTGCTCTAAAAAGCATCGCAACACCCCACCAGTTTGTGCCGGGAGGAATCTTCGGCGTCAGCTCACTATTTTACTATATAACCGATTTTCTCAATCCGGGGTTGTTGTATCTGCTGTTCAACATTCCCCTGTTCATTCTCGGTTATATTTTTATCTCCCGGCGCTTCCTTTGGTACAGCGCGCTGGCCATGGGACTGATTACCCTGTTTTATCAGCTAATCTCCTTTGAGATAAACATTGACAGTCAACTTTACGCTGCCTTGACCCTCGGGGTCATGCTCGGCTTTGGCGCCGGCATGGTGTTGCGCTCTCTGGGTTCCAACGGCGGCCTTGATGTGATCGCCATTATCCTTTACCAGAAATTCAATATCGGCATCGGCAAAACTTACTTCGGTTTTAATTTGCTTTTATTCAGTCTGAGTTTCGCCGGCCTCGACAATGATCTGGTCATTGCCTCGATAATTGCGGTCTTTGTAACCTCTCAGACCCTTGACTATACCCTCGCTCTGTTCAACCAGCGCAAACTGGCTTTTATTATTTCAGAAAAGTCGGAGGCGATTGCCGACCGGGTCATGACGACACTGAAAATCGGCACCACCCTGCTGCCGGCAATGGGGGCCTACCGCAAGGAGAGCCGCACGGTGATGATGGTGGTGATCAACAATATCCAGCTGAAGCGCCTCGAAGAGATTGTTTTTACCGCCGATGAGCACGCCCTGTTTATTGTCGAAAACACCTTCAGTGTATTGGGTTCGACCTTTTCAAAAAGGAAGATTTACTAGGACAGCTCAGTTTGGCATCTCACCAGCCACCAGCGCCGGGTCAAGGCGCACATCGAACCAGTTAAGACGCCAATCGAGATGGGGGCCGGTCACCCGACCGGTAGCGCCGGCGGTAGCAATGATCTGCCCCTGTGTCACCTCTTGACCGACCTCGACCAGAACCTCATGCAGGTGCAGAAAGGTTGAGGCGAGGCCATGGCCGTGATCAACCACCAGGGTGGTGCCGGCAAAAAACATCCCCGCATGGAGATAGGTCACGACTCCACCGGCCGGCGCCTTGACCGGGGTCCCCGTTGATGCGGCGATATCGATGCCGAAATGAGGTTGCCGGGGCTCGCCGTTGAAAATCCGCTGACTGCCATAGACTCCGGTGATGCGACCGGTCAGTGGCCAGATGAACGACTCCAGGAAATTGCGGTTTACGTTGAACTGTTGACGGACAGCAGCAATCTCCTCGGCCTCACGGCGAATCCGCTCAAGATCTTCCTGCGACGGTTCCATGAGCCGCTGACTGATGCCGTCAATCCGCTGGATCCGATAGTCCCGCGGTTCAAGTTGAATCTGCTGGTGATGCACTTGACCATCCGCAGATTGCACCAGCAACTCCTTTGCGAGGGCAGCATCACGGCCGAAACCGATAATGAAGTCGCCCTCAGCCGTCACCGCCACCCGGCGCTCCTGAAATACCACCAGACAATCTGCACAAGTGCGACCATAGACCAGCCCGCCCGGGGTAAAATAGCCACGCAGGTCAAGCTCAACCGCGCCCACCGGCACGGCAACCAGCAGCAGTAACAACAATAACCATCTTTTCACTATCTACCTCGGGACAATCCCCAGTTCAACCCGACTCACCGGGCCCTCTTTGGGGGCAGCAAAGATGTCCGTTTTTTTGAGGAAGAGCCGCGGCCCCAGTTCGTCATTAATCACTTCGAGGGCATTGCGCACTGCCAACGCGCGATCGCGCGCCAGATCCGCCAATTGCTCTTGCTCAACAACAATATGAGCCAGCAGCAGCTTCTCCATCTCCTCATCAGGCAGTTTGGTAAGCATACCGATCAGATTACGCGGGCGCGGGAAGGTCGACTCCTCATATACCTGCAGCAGCAGTTCAGAATAATTTTCGTCATTAATAATCGGTTGTTCTCCCGCCACAAGCGATTGGCCCTGACGTTGCAGCTTACGCAGCAGTGCTTCTTTGAGCATCTGTTCGAGGCGATCCTGACGATAGGCTTCCGGGTCATTGTCGCGATCGGCAAAACCGCTGATTTCTATATTAAATGCCGGTCGCGACTGGAGTACGCCGGCCAGCTCCGTCAGCTTCTGCTGTTGCACTTCATCCAGACGGGCAATACCATGGGCAAATTCGATGCCACTGTAGTCTTTGTCGCTGCCGAGCATGGCGGTCAGCAACGAAAAAGGCGCCGTTGCCGCGCGCACCAGCAAATTTCGCAATACAGTAAAAATGGTGCCGGCCAGGCTGAAGTTCGGGTCGTTCAGGTCGCCGGAAACCGGAATATTGAGATGAATCTCTTCGTTACGGTCTTTCAACAGGGCGATGGCCAGCCGGATCGGCAGGTTGACCGCCTTGTCACTCTGTACCGTTTCCCCGAGATTAAACTGATCGAACATCACCCGGTTAGCGGCGCGGATTTGCTGGTGCTCTATGTGATAATTCAGGTCAAGATTGAGCTTGCCACGATCGATCGTATACCCCAGGTAGGTTCCCGAATAGGGAGTCATGGGGGTCAGGTCGATATCCTTGAAACTCATGGTCAGGTCAAGATACAAATCCTCACTCAAGGGGTTGATTTTGCCGCTGATGGTCAAGGGGGAATGATTTTCCAAACGACCGCGCAGATCGACATCGGCGAGCATATCGGCGCTTGAGCGCATACCGCTGATACGTCCACCCAGGTCATACATGGTGGTGGAAAACACCCCCGGCAGGTGACGGTCGACAAAGGAAACCGTCCCCCCTTGCAGGGTCACCGTATCGATGCGGATATCCGCCGGGGCGCTGGCGGAAGCGGTTTCGACCTCCAGGGGTGCGACGGTAACCATTGACGCTTCATCGGCTGCCGGCGGGCCGAAACCGGTGAGATTCATCTGTCCATCCGCAGTGATCTGAATAGCGGCCAGATAATTATTCAGTACCAGCTCACGGATATGCAGGCGCAACGGCTCGATATCCCCGTCTATTCCTGTGATGGCAAAGCCTTCCCAGGCGATCATATTGCCGCTGCCGACAGGATCACGCAAGGCAAAGTGGGTGAGGTCAAGATCGCCGGCAAAACTGCCACTGACGCCCTCGCCATGCTGTTTGACGGCTATCTTGATATCCGTGTGCAGATAGCCGTCATTAAGTGCAAGATTGTACTCCGGCGGAAGAAAATCGTTGAAATCGGCCAGGGGGAAAGCACCGACATTGACCTGCGCCGCCACTTCGAAGGGGGCATAGACCAGTTGCCCCGCGGCTTGGATCCGCCCCTGCTCGCCGATCTGGGCGGCAAAGCGATAGGGACTGGTTTGCGCGACAGGATAATGCAGCTCCTGCAACTCCAGATTGATATTTTTCAGTTCAACGCGCGGCTTTGCCGCCATCGTTGCATCAGTAAAGCTGACCTGGGTGTTATCAATGGCAAAACGTCCCAGCCTCAGTGCCCACTGTTGCTTAGCTACCGTTTCGACAATCTCTTCAGCAACCTCTTCCACCTCATCGACCAGTTGCTGTTCACGCAGCAGCAATTGCGGTGAAAAACGCCCATCAGCGAGGCGGGTGAGAACAACCTCGCCACCGCTTAACTGAATTTCGGCAACACTAATGCGCTGCTCACGCAGATCCGCCGCGCCACCGATCAGATTCAATTCATCCAGCTTGAAATGATCCTCGGCAGTGAAAGGAATGAACAGATCCCGCAGCTGCACACTGGCCTGGGACAGCTGCACATCGGTCTGCGGGCTGTAATCGATCTGTGCAGCAAGGTCGACAACCCCCAGCACTGGTTCGGTCAACCAGGACTCCAGATAGGGGTAGTAGGGTTGCAAGGGAATGCTGTCAACCCCGACAGTAAAGGCGGCAGACAACGGCTGGAGCGTCACTTCCCCACTGACATCAAGGTTGACCTGGCGGGCACTCTGCAGGGTCAGATCGATAGCGGTACGCTGCTGCGGATGATTGCTCAGCTGCCAAATATCGAGATTGATCGCCTGTAAGCTTTCATCAACCGGTCCCTGAACAAAAGCGTCGTAAAAATGAACCGCTCCGTCAAAAATCGTTATCCGCTCGACATTGAACAACAAGGCTGTAGTTTCTTCCTCATTCTGATTGTGGTCTTCTTCCGGATCGGACGCTGCCGGGGCTGAACTCATCAGGGCTTCAAAATTCCAGTGGCCGGCGGCGTTACGACTGATCCACAACTGCGGATCATGGAGTTCCACCATGGCCAGGTTCACATCCCGACGCAACAGATCGGCCCAATCGAGATCGATCGCCAGCAGCGGCAGATCGAATAGCGGCTGCTGGTTCCGATCCTGCACCCGCAGATCATCAAGCAGCAGCATTCCTCCTATCAGCAACTGCGGCTCTGCGCTGCGGGAAATCCGGTAAGACAGGTCCAGATCGACATCAAGGACGCCACTTGCGACCACAACCGGCAGAGGCACGGGGGAGTGGTAGGCATAAAAGGGCAGATCGACATCACGCAAATTGATAAACAACTGGGTTTCAACGGAATCATGGAAGGGTTTGAGTCGGCCACGGGCAGAGATGACCGCATCATTGAGCTGCAGGCTTAAGCTCGGCTGAACATATTGGTCGAGCAGAAAAGGAATATTGCCGACAAAAGGAACTCTCAACTCCAGCTGGCGGATCCGGTGATGGGCACGTGTCGCGGAGGTGAAATCAACAAAATCGAGGGCACCCCCGGTCACCACAATATTGTTCAACGAAAAATGAAAAGGACGTTTCTGCGCCAGCGGTTCCTGTTGCGCCGCCTCATCCGCCGCAAACAGGGTAACCAAGTCTGAGAAATTATAGTGCTGTTCGCCCAGTAATGCGATATTCAGGTAGGGGCTGTCGATCTCCACGCGCCCAAGAATCAGCGCCCGTCGCCAGAGGGAAGAAGGACTGACCGAAACCATAACCCGCTCAAATGAGACAAAGGGATCGTCCCCGTCGGGTTCGTTCAGGACAACTCCACCCAACTCAAGCTTGAGGGTGAAAGGGTTGAAATAGACCCGTTCATAACTTAAGGTTCGCTCGGTGTGGGTAGCAATCCACTGCTGCGACTGTTTTTGCAGCTGCCAGGGGACAATCAGCATCGACAGCAGCAGTAAACCGATAACAACAGCAACAGTGATCCATGTTATTTTTAACCAGTGGGGCATCGTATCCTCTTCAGGAGATAGTGAAAAAATCCTGTGACACTCACAAGAATAGCAGACCAGCAAAAAAATTTCCTGTCGCTCTATCCTTCTTCCTCTGGTCACTCCTCAGTCATCTTATGCTAGACTGAGTGTAGCTGTTCAGCACCGGGTCGGGAATCCTATATCAAGGGACGCTTTTCGTTTTCCATGACCGCTTTTTGTCGCCGTCCATGGCGACAAAAACCCTTTCCACAGGATCCAAAGGCCCTGGGCGAAGGACTGCAGCTGAATAATTACGACTGGATATGGTAAAGCTATGCCCAAAAGGTGCCCGGTGACATGCAGAAAACCCTGATTCTTGCAGGCCTCGCCATACTTATGATCGGCCTTCTCTGGCCCTGGCTCGGCAAACTCCCTCTGGGACGCTTGCCGGGAGATATCGTCATTGACAAGCCGGGCTTCAAGATGTTTTTTCCGTTCACCAGTATGCTGCTGGTCAGCGGGCTGGTATCACTGGTCATGTGGCTGTTGCGAAAATAAGGGGTGGCTATGAGAAGACATGAAAAAGAAATCGCAGCAACGGGCGAGCTGGAGCAGGTGTTGTGGCAGGGCCGCGTCTGCCACCTGGCCATCCCGGATGACCCCCTGCCCTACCTGGTGCCGCTCAATTATGGCTATCAGGAGGGTGCCCTGTATTTCCACTCCGCCCCCCATGGACGCAAAATCGATCTGCTGAAAAAACAGCAACGAGCCAGCTTTAGTATCACCATTGATCACGGCATCATCGAAGCCGAACGTGCCTGTAGCTGGGGTGCCCGTTTCACCAGTGTTATAGGCTCCGGACGGATTGAATTTATCGAGGATCCACAAGCAAAACAGGCCGCTCTGCACGTCCTGATGGCACAATACTCAGATCAAACCTTCAGTTTTGAGGAGGACCAAGTAGCAGCGACCCGGGTTTTCAAGCTGACCATTGAATCTATGAGCGGTAAACAGTCCCGTGGTTAAATAAACAGATGCTGAAACGTTTTTTCCAGGCAATAAACGACCTGTTTCGCAACGCGCTACGTACCAGTCTGATGCTGTTCAAGATTATTATTCCCATCAGCATCGCCACTCGCTTGCTCCAGCAATGGGGGGTCGTTGATCAATTCGGAATACTGCTTGGACCGGTTATGGAGCTGGTCGGCTTGCCGGGTCAAATGGGGCTGGTGTGGGCCACCGCCATGGTCACCAACATTTACGGCGGAATGGTGGTTTTTGCCACCGTTGCCCCGGGCCTTGACCTGACCGTTGCCCAGGTGACGGTCTTATGCACCATGATTCTGGTAGCTCACGCCCTGCCGGTAGAATTGCGCATCGCCCAGAAAGCCGGCACCCGTTTTCGCGCCAGCGTGATGATCCGCGTGTTCGGCGCCCTGCTTCTGGGCTGGCTGCTGCATCTATCCTACCAGCTGAGCGGCACCCTTCAGCACGCCAATCAGGCCCTGTGGAATCCGCCTGTGGTTGATCCGACCTGGAGTGCCTGGCTGCTGGCAGAACTGCGCAACATGCTGATTATTTTCCTGATTATCCTGACTTTGATGGCGGTGCTGCAGATCATGAAAAAACTCGGCATCACCACCCTGATGACCAGGCTGCTGGAGCCGCTGCTCAAACTCCTCGGCATGAGTCGCGACGCCGCCCCGGTCACCATTATCGGCATGACCCTGGGCCTGAGCTACGGCGGTGGTCTGATCATCCAGGAAGCACAATCAGGGCGCTTAAGCAAACGCGATCTGTTTGCCTCGGTCACTCTGATGGGACTGTGCCACAGTATTTTTGAAGATACCCTGTTGATGATGGTTCTCGGCGCCCATCTGTCCGGTATTTTCTGGGGCCGGCTGATTTTTTCCCTGCTGGCAATTTTTTTGCTGGTACGATTGATCAACAAACTACCGGAGCACCTGTTTGAGCGCTATCTGGTGCGCCGGGTTCCGGTCATCGGTGCCAACACAGCTGACAGGGTAACTGGATGATCATTTCCCTGATCGCCGCCATGGATCGCAACCGCATCATCGGCCATGCCGGGACGCTGCCCTGGCATCTGCCCGCCGATCTGCAATGGTTCAAGCGTCATACCATGGGGCACAGTCTGCTCATGGGGCGGCGGACCTTTGAAGCCATTGATCAGCCGTTACGCGGACGCCGCACCATTGTCGTCAGCCGTTGCCCGGACTATCAGGCTCCCGGCTGTATTGTGGCAACCGATATTGCGGCCGCCATTGCCGCGGCCAAACCCGCTGAACAGCTGTTTATCTGTGGTGGTGGCGAGATTTATCGGCAAACCCTTGACCTGGCCGAACGTCTTTACCTGACGGAGCTTGATATTGAAGTCACAGGTGATACATTTTTTCCTGAGTTCGCTAACGATGAGTTTGAAATCGTCTCGCAGGAACACCATGTTGAACCTTTTCATTACAGTTTTTCGATTTTTCAGCGCAAACAGCAACCACAACCTTTTCTCATTTAAATTAAAGGAAATATCACCATGAGCTATCGATTCGTGCCCGGCCTGTTGTTGCTCTTCATTCTTTCCGCCTGCATGCCGCACCCATTCCATCCCGAACGCAGCCTTGTTGCCGCTGCCCCCGGCCAGGCGCCACAACAATTGCGGGTCCAGGCGGAAGGTCGGATCGAAGCCACCCCCGACCAACTGCGTTTACGCCTTGGCGTTATCACCGAAGCGGCTGACGCCGGTGAAGCGGTGACCGAAAACAACCAGCGCATGACCAGGGTGATGGCGCTGCTGGATGATCTCGGCCTTGAGCGCAAAGATCTGGCCACCGGGCAGTTTCAGATCCAGCCGCAATGGAGCCAACCGCCCAGGCCGACCCCGGCTAGCTGGCAGCGGGAAATTATCGGCTACCGGGTCAGCAATGATCTGTGGATCCGCACCAGCAGAATTGATCTGGCCGGCCAACTCCTTGGACTAGCTCACCAGACGGGCGTGAATCAGGTTGGTAACCTGCAGTTTACCATCGCTGATCAGGACAACTATCAACAGCAGGCGATGACCCTGGCGACCGAAAAAGCGCTGAGACAAGCGCAGGTGCTCGCCACCGCAGCCGGTGCCGAACTGGGTAACATTCTTTCTTTAACCCTTGATACCCCCGGCGGTTTCGGTGGTGGCGCGCCACTGATGGCCGAGGCACGGCTGATGACCGCCACCGATGCCGTGCCTGTCACTCCCGGCAATGTCGATATTCAGGCCACGGTCACCATTGTTTTTGAGTTAATCTCCCCCGCCCGCAACCAGTGAGGTGTAGCGATGATCATCGATCCGTCAGTGACTGCCTGTTTTGACGTCGATCCACAACGTGGATTTTCCCCCTTGTGTCCGCAGGAGCTTCCGGTTGCCGAAGGGGATCAGATCGTTAGCGAGCTGAATGCGCAGGCAACCTTCGGTGACCTCCGCCTGGTCAGCAAGGACTGCCATCCGCCACAAGCACCCTGGATTGCCGCTACCGCGGAAGAGACCCTGCAGCCGGTCAGCGGAAATTTTCCCGATCTTGATGTCAAGTGGCCACCCCACTGCGTGGTTGGAACCGAAGGGAACCGATTATTGCCGGGGCTGCCCGCTGAAGCGGACTACGACCTGGTGATTGAAAAGGGGGTCGATCCCCTCAAGCATCCTTACGGCGCCTGCTATCATGACCTGCAGGAAAGCGAGAGCACCGGGGCCATCGAGTGGTTGCAAGAGCACGGAATCACGACCCTGATCGTTGGTGGTCTGGCCACTGACTATTGTGTCAAAACCACGGTTCTCCAGTTGCTGCGCGCCGGATTCAAGGTTATCGTTAATCTCGCTGCCTGCCGTGGTATCGCCCCTGATACCACCAGGGAAGCTATAACGGCCATGCACCAGCAGGGTGCCGTGCTGATTGACAGCAGCCGCGAACTGAGCAGGGCAGGATGACGCTGATGGACCATCCACCGCTGATCACCAGTTTGATGGATACGGATCTCTACAAGCTCACCATGCTTCAGGCTTTTTATCACGCGCCTGAGTTTCGTACCGTTGAAGCTGAGTGGAAATTTCACTGCCGCAATCGCCACGGCTTTGATCTGGCCGCCCAGATTCCTGAAATCAAGCAGCAACTCGAAGAGGTCTGTCGCTTGCGTTTCGCTGATGAAGAGCTTGATTATCTCGCCACCTTCCCCTTTTTCACCCCTGACTTTATCGAGTTTCTGAGAATTTATCAGCTAGATATGCGGTTTGTTTCGATTCGACCTATGGGTGAAGACATTGATCTGCGTATTCGCGGACCCTTGATTCATGTTGCTCTTTTTGAAATCTACGCCCTGGCGATTATCAGTGAAATACATACCAGAGTGGTTTGTGGTGACGTTGATGAGACGATTGCCACCGCCAGACTCAACGAAAAAATCGCCTATCTGCAGGGGCAGGGGCCCTTGGCGGGTTTTGGTTTTGCCGATTTCGGTACCCGCCGGCGTGCTTCAAAACAATGGCAGGGGAAAGCACTGTCCCTGCTGCTCGATAAAATCCCCTGCTATTTTATCGGTACCAGCAATCTTGATCTGGCCAGGCGTCTGGGAACAACCCCTATCGGCACCATGGCCCATGAATGGTTCCAGGCCTGGCAGGCGATCACCCGTCTTGCAGATGCCCAGAAAGCGGCCCTTGAAGGCTGGGTGCGAGAATTTCGCGGCAGGCTCGGCATTGCTCTGACCGATTGCTATTCGATGGATTCGTTCATGCGGGACTTCACTGACCCCTACTTCGGCAAGCTTTATGATGGTCTTCGCCACGACAGCGGCTCACCCTTTGACTGGGGCGAAAAGGCCATCAGCATGTACCGACAGATGGGGATTGACCCCGTAACCAAGACCCTGGTTTTCAGCGATGGGCTCACCTTTCCGAAAATGATCGAGATCTACCGTTATTTTCAAGGACGGGCAAAGGTGGCCTTCGGCATCGGTACCAATCTGACCAATGATACGGGAATCCCGGCTCTCGACATGGTCATCAAGATGGTGGCGGCCAACGGTCGTCCGGTCGCCAAGATTTCCGACGAACCGGGAAAAAGCATCTGCGAAGACAAGGATTATCTTCGCTATCTGGCATCGGTGTATAACATCGAATTGTAATTGTCAGGTCAACATCATTCAGCCACCAAGGCTCCAAGGGCACCAAGAGAGAAAAAACCAGAATTAGGTAAAACAACAAAGGCCTTGCCCTGTTTTTCTTGGAGTTCTTGGTGGCTTGGTGGCCTAAAAGTTTTTGTGTCTCAGCACTGAAGCAATAATTCATTCCGCGAAGGGAAAATGGGAGCATGAGTGTCTGAGTATGATGTGATTGTCATTGGTGGTGGGCCGGCCGGGCTTTTTGCCGCCGGTGTTGCCGCTGAGCAGGGAGCCAGGGTGTTGCTCCTGGAGAAGAAACACCGCTGCGGCGCCAAGCTGCTGATCACCGGCAAGGGGCGTTGCAACATCACCCATGACGAAGAGGATCCGCGGCGTTTTTGCGAATATTTCGGTCGGCAGGGCAAAACCCTGCTGACGGCACTCTACAGCTTCGGGGTTGCCGCCACCGTCGATTTTTTTGAGCAGCGAGGCTTGCCATTACAGCGTGAACGGGGGGGACGGATCTTCCCGACCCGCGGCGGTGCCGCTGAGGTTCTCAAACTGCTGCTCGATTATGCCCGGCAGGCGGGGGTGGAGATCAAGACCAGCTGTCCGGTGGCGGGGCTGAGGTGCGAAGCGGATCGCATTCGGGCAATCGAAACACCCTCAGGCACCCTTCGCGCCGACAATATTATTGTTGCCACCGGGGGTTTATCCTACCCACAGACCGGCTGCAGCGGCGACGGTTATCGCTGGGCAACAGCCAGCGGCCATCGACTGACTCCCCCCCAACCGGCACTGGTACCATTACAGCTTGATGCCGACTGGACCGGGGAGCTACTCAACCTGAATTTGAAAAATGTTGGCATCACTGCCTGGCACAATAACAAACCGGTTGCCGAACGCTTTGGCGAAGCCTTTTTTACCCGTCACGGCATCGGCGGCCCGACTGTTCTCGATATGAGCGCGCAAGTCCGCAATGCCCTGCAGCATGGTCCGGTCGAGCTTCAGCTCGATCTGAAACCGGCAGTCAGTGCAGAAATTTTTGATCAGCGGCTGCAGCGGGAACTTGCTGCCCACAGCAACAGAAATTTTGGTAACGCCTTGTCCAGCCTGTTACCCCAACTCCTTATTTCACTATTTGTACTGTTAAGTGAAATTCCAGTGGATAAAAAATGCCATTCCATCACCAAACAAGAGCGG
>NZ_JCBCBS010000109.1:0-33629 GCF_059864205.1 Pelovirga sp. | reverse complement strand
GTCAACAGTGACTGGTGTTGAGCCGCCAGCCCGACTGCGGCAGCCGTCCGTGTCGAACAGGTCGGGCGGTCATCGATATGGACCAGAATGCTTTTATAATTCATGCCGAAGCTCCTGTTGTTCTACTGTATTAATATCAGGCATCTGTTCAGCACCGGGTCGTTGAATCCGATGTCAAGGGACGCGATTGTTTCCCGTTGGGTCATCCATGACCGCTTTTTGTCGCCGTCCATGGCGACAAAAACCCTTGCCACAGGATTCAAAGGCCCTGCGCAAGGATAGAGCTGAATAGTTACTTGAATATAAATAATATATCCGTAGCTGATTTCTGCCAGACCCGCCTCAAAATAAAAAACACACACAATAACAGCTAGTTTCAGCGGCACAACCAGGTATTTCCAGTAAAAACTGTATGTGCCCATTATACATAACTGGACCTGGTGGGCCCTGCGCAACGGCTAATCCTGCTGGAAAAGACTGAGTAATTTCGGCTAGCTAGATACATATAGCGGAAACCGCCGGAGTTGGCACAAAGCCTGCTTATACAAGGATGTCACCATTGAACAAGGAGGTCATCATGAAAAACATTTTCCGTATTTTTATCGCGCTGTGCGCTCTCACCTCCACGGCTTTTGCCGCCGCTCCCGCCAGCGGACCGGGAGGTGGTCTGCTTATCTCCCTGTTTATCGGATTTTTCGCGCTGATTATTATCTTTCAGCTGGTACCGGCAATCCTGATGATGATAGGCATTTTGCGAGGACTGTTTGGTCGCGATCGCAAAGAGGTCAAGGCTTCTCGCTAGACCACCATTTTCTGCCAAGAAAGGTAACGGCCATGCAAGGACTACTTATAGCAAATAAAAGCCGACAGGCGCGCGATGCGGTTGCTGAGCTCTTTAAGGAAGACAACTATCATATTATCAAAACAGACGTTGTCGCTAATGCCCTGGAGAAAATCATCAACAGGGAGATTCAGGTCGTTGTGCTTGACGGCGAGTACGATGAAGACAATGTTGTCAAACTGATACCGCTGCTTAAAAAATGCAATCGCAATATTTCAATTATTCTGGTCACCGACGATATGCCGATGAATCTGGTACGCAAGATTCGTCAGGAAGGGATCTTCTACCATGCCTTGCGCTCAGCAACGGAAGATCACCATGAAGAGATCAAACAGGTTGTTCGCTGTGCTTTCAAAAAATATTCTGAAATCGCCGGCAACAATCGTTTCAACTTAAAGGAAGGAGCCATGATGCCGATCAGATCCCTGTTCTCTACCCTGATGTTGACATTGCTCGTTGCCACCCCGGTACTCGCTGTTGATACCAGCGTTACCTACAACAGTGGCTTGTTGATATTACTCTTCGTCGGATTTTGCGCGTTGCTGATTGTTGCCCAACTTGTGCCCGCCCTGCTGGCTCTGTTCGGCATGACAAAAACAGCAGCGAAAAATTTCGC
The DNA here is from genome assembly GCF_059864205.1 of Pelovirga sp. NCBI lineage: Bacteria > Pseudomonadati > Thermodesulfobacteriota > Desulfuromonadia > Geobacterales > Geobacteraceae > Pelovirga > Pelovirga sp. The sequence continues at coordinate 32,172 of NZ_JCBCBS010000109.1, read as the reverse complement.
CGATCAGAAGCAAAACCGCGTTTATGTCAAGATGAGATAATCTTTTAGGTTGGTGGCAGCCGGTTAAAACAACACAGAGCCCATGACTCCAACCGTCGGTGTCATGGGCTCTGTGTTGTTAACCTGTTAACTTCCCGCCCTGGTAATAGCGCAGACAATATTATTCCGCTAATTTATCGAGTTCCTCAAGTATCCCTTTTTGTTCCTGAATTTTTTCATGATAGTAGTTCCAGACATAGTAACTCTGCAAACTCAGGATCGTTAATCCGACGGTAAATATGGCCCAGAAGTTCTCCTGCAACCCCCCTGAAAAATGATAAAAAAGAAAAAAAGCACAGAGATATGCAAAGTGTGACAGGGAGTTTTTGGGGGGCTTGTTACTGGCCATCTGGGTCAATAACAGGATCAGGGCAGAGAATCCGTAAACAACCAGAGCCCAGTTGATATAGTTGATAGGAGGTCCTGCGCCCAGTAGATTTCGAATACCGTCACTCAAGGAGGGCAAAAAATCGAAATTGCGGAAGGCGCCAATACTTAGGGCGGTAAAAAAGGCCAGTATCCAGAGACCGGTACCGGACAACAATTCAAAACGCTTGATTTTATTTTGAACCTGCTTCTGCAGTGGACTTATATCCGGCAGCGGTTCTTCATTTGTCTGCTTGTTCGTCTCTGTCATCGCCACCCCTGACTGCTTCGACCCTGTTCAGTCGTTGCAAGGCTTCATCACGCTGCTTAACCAGCAACCGAAAATCGCTGCCCAGACGACTCAATTTTCGATTCGGCGGTGATAATTCAGACTCCGGCGCCCCCTTGCCGGCCTTTTCCATATCGTAGGCCAGTTGCAGAATCGGCAGAAACAGATTCATGCGCAACAGCGCCGCTACGCCGCCAACGGTCAGGAACAGCACCATGATGCTGAACACTATCATTCGGGTTCTGAGTACGGCAAGGGTGTTTTCCAGATGGGAACTGGAGAATCCCAGACTCAAAAATCCAAGAACCGGCTCGACCTCATCGTGAAAATGGCATGAGGTGGAACATTTCGGCTCGTTAAGGATCGGTATATTGACCGCAATAAACCCATGATCATGATCTACTTCATGTTGAGTCAGCTGACGATCAAGAAGGGTTCCCCGCACAATATTTGACGACCAGGCATCTACCTTGACAGCAAAGGACCCCGGCGCGGTCACCCCTTCCATGTCGGAAAACTTCGGCTGACTGGCCAGGTCATAAATCCTGATCCTTTCAACTTCCGGAAGCTGATTGACATTGGAAAGAATATTCCTCAATGAGTCGCGATCATCTTTCATCATGGCATAGTGAGTCGCCCTGACAACCGTTTCAGCCAGCCCATCGACATGGCGAACCGCCTCAGCTGTCATATCAGCCTTAATAAATGAATACAAAAACAAACAGCCGAAAATAACAAATCCCGTCACCGCAATGGTCACCGGGACAATAGCTCTGGCTATCAGGTTATCGAACATAGGCCTACTCCTTGCCCTGCGGAGGGAAAACTGTTGTACGGTACCGACGGCAACCTCGCAGCTGCCGTCGGTTAAAGCTTTCCTGCAAAAACTGCTAGCTATCTACTCCTGATTTGTACTGGTAGAGAATCGGCAGTCGGTTCAAAATAAATCGGTATGTTGCAATATACAGCGCAAAAATAGTAATTGAAATAATGATCTCAAACACATGGGGCACCTCCTGGTAGAGCTCCCAGTTAAAAGTAATCAGAGAGGTATTCAGGCGGTTTAGCAAAATACCCAGGACGGTGATCAAGGCACCAAGACGACAGAGAGCAACATTTTTGTGATGAATGCCAACGCAAAAACTAATCAATGCCAGCACCACCCCGAAAAAGATCTCAAACAGCCACCAGGCTCCCCAGCCGGTCGCCAGATACGCCCACTCATTGTCGTGAGCAACGGCCAGAAATTTGATAAAAAGATAGGTAATAAGCCCCATAGCGGCGCCCTTGGCCAGTGAAATGGTAATCCGATCAAGGCTTTCAATAAATCGTTTATCACAGCGCCATTTCATCGTATAGATAACAACTGTGCTGACGCAGATGACCATGGAAAGACCAGCGGGGATAGAAGACACAAAAAAGTGTATCCATTGAAAAGGTGCCGAATACCAGAGCGGATGGACTTTACCGGGCGCGTAAACAAACAAGGCTCCCAGGGCGCCCTGGTGCAGGGTTGACAGAATAATACCTGAGACGGTCAGGCCAATAGTTCCCTTGCGAATAAACTCATAGCCGCGCCGGAAGCCAATCCACTCAAAGAAGGCGGTTGAGACTTCCGCAATCTGGACCGACAGGTAGGTGGCAACGTGCCAGCCAACCAGAAAGAGAACCGCAGCCGGCCCGAAGGAATAAACCATGGGATATGCCAACCGCCACGGCTGGCCTAAATCGACGAGCAGATAAACAACGGCAAAGAAGTATCCCAATAAACCGTTGAGCAACGCCAGACGTTCAATCGGCTCAAAATCATGACGGCCAAAAATCTCGACAGTCGTCCCCAGCATGAATCCCGATGCCGAGAGCGGAACCATACAGAACAAACCAAAGCCAAGGAGCAACCCCCAGGGATATTCATAAGAGCTGTGGGTCACAACACCCAGCCCAAAAACAAAACGATAGATAATTAGAGGAACACCGACAATGAAAATGGCGGCCAAAAGCCAGTTGAATTTGTTGCGTATAACCTGTTGAACATATTGATCTAAGGTCAGTCCAAGAAGAAGTTTTTCCATCAAACTCCATTTCTTACCGTCTACCCTTGTTGCTCCATCATGAGGCTTGATACCCTCTTTTAGTAAGGTCTTCATTATTCGTGGCCCTCCTGTCCATCATGACGGTGATTATCTGCATGCCCATGCGACTTTCCCTTGGTGGAGAGCAGATGGAATCCAGTAAAAAGAGCCGGCCAGATCGCCAGCACCATCGGCACGATAGCAAGGAAATCCTTGACATTATTGATAATCGGCTCGTTGGGAAGAGAAACGTTAAAGCCTGCTTCCTTAAAGGGCACATGGGACAGATAAAGCCAGCCGGTACCACCGACTTCTTTGTCCCCATAAAGGGTCTCCACATATTTTCCAGGATTTCGTCTCATCCGATCATGGGCAATCTTGATCAGTTCCTGACGCTTGCCAAATAGCATCACCTGCTGGGGGCAAATCTCGACACATGCTGGAGCCTGTCCATTTTTCAAGCGGGTGTCGTAACAGAAAATACATTTCTTGATAATTGGGTTAAAAGCTGAGCTATAGCTGAAAGCTGGGATATTAAAGGGGCAGGCAACCATACAATTTCGACAACCAACACACACCTTGTCATTATAGGTGACGGCTCCCTCCGGGGTTTTCTTATAGGCATTAACAAAACAGGAAGTTAAACAGGCGGGCTCATTACAATGATTGCATTGAATCTTCCGATAGACTTTCTCCCCGTCAGCCTGATCGTAACGGTTAACGACGGTATAGGCTTTTTCAGTCGGACGACGATGCTGACCGTGCGGGCGCTCATCAAAGACCGTATAGTCATCAAAGGCCTTGTCCGGTTCCGGCAGGTTCTGTTCTTTATTACAGGCCGCCTCGCAGCTGCGACAACCAACACAGCGAGTCATGTCCACCAGCACACCAAGGCCATCTGGAAATCCCGACAGATTGGCTCCAAAGGCCTTTTTGGCGGGCGCCATTGCAATCGCAGCCCCTCCTGCTACGCTACCAGCTAAAAATTTTCTCCTGGAAATATTACACATAACCAAATCTCCTTGGTTGAAATTTACTCATCTCCCACGATCAGGATTATTACAGCGGAGCGTCACCTCAGTGCGCCGGGTCAGTGCGCCGGGGCGAACATGCCGGAGTTGAAAAACCTGTCTCCCGCTTCTGTTCTGGCATGACAATCCTGACAACCGGTCGGAGCCCCCATCTGCTGATGACAGCCGAGACAACTCAGGTGATATGCTCCTTTCAGGTCAGGCTTATCATCATGAAAAACAAAAGCCGCTCTTTCCTGCTGCATACTGCCGGCGGTAACCGGTTCTTTTGAATGACAACCCTGGCATGAAACGGTCGCAGCAGACTCGTCAGCGCTATGACAGCTGGCACAGTAGGTATTGATTACCGGCATACCCGTCGTGTGGTGATGACATGTGGCGCACCCTTCTGAAACCATGACATGCAGATCATGATCAAAGACAACCGCCTGATAATGGTTCGCTAGAATATCAATATAAATTTCTCCCGGATAACTTTCTGTTGCATAACAATTCATGAAAAGAGAAAAGAAAAAAAGCAGCGCTAGCGCTCCTTTCATGATTGTTTTAGCGGAATTTGCCATAGTTTCTACTCCTTGCTATTTGTTCAGTGAACAATCAAACTTGCCGAACATTGCATTTAATTTAACTTTTATTTTTATTGTTTCCACCATGGATATATCGGTAAAATATAGGAAATATAGCGAACAACAATAAACAAATTAGATATTCAAGCCCTTTGATGTAGGTATAAAAATCAACTACTGTGTAAATTTGTTCAACTTGTCCGACCGTTAAAAAAAAATCAACCATGGCAGGTGCTCCTTCTTTTTGAATAGGCAGTTTTTTCAGTGAATAAAATCAATAAAACAAAAAACAAAAAATAATCATCCAGATGTTTACAAAATTTTCACTCCCTCGGTTGAGCTCGACTGATCAGGTCATTGCGATCATCTGCAGAGTGCGTGCCAGACCTGTAAACAGCTTGCCAATGGGCCGTATCTTCTTGTTTTCATTGTACTTTGACATAACAAGAGACTACGCAAGAGAAAAAATGGAGGGAAGATGACAGGCCGCTTAGTGTATTTTTCTTTTATACACTGGCCACATTAAAAACCGGAAAAGAGCTCAAGAATTACGTCAAGACACCGAAACCAGGCGGTCATAACCAATAAATATTATTTTTATACAGTGCTTTGCCGACGGAATACCGAAGGAACGATATCTTGCCCGTTGTAGTTTTTTGTTGCGCATCCCAACCAATGGTCGTCGCTCATCCCCTGAACCAGCGGCCGTCAACAGTCATCGATGCATCTTCACCTGGTGCCAGGGCAGGCCATCCGCAGGAGATCATGCCCCGCTCGATGAATATAAAATTTATACACCAGCATCAATAAAACAGATCAGTCAATCCGTTTTCCGATAGATAAACTTTATTTTTGATGTATCAAATATAAAATTTATACGCCAAACTTATACGCCGAACCTTTTACTCTGCTAACCAGCTATCACAGAGTTAAGGCTTGACTCGCTGTATACCTCTTACTAGCATCACATCTGTTTTTAGCGGGAAGCTTCTGCGCTCACCGACAGATGCGAAACAAACTCTCAGGCCTTAACACCACCTCATATTGGCTTGAAAATTGCTGCCGGAGGGATTCACCCGGTTCATGACACAAAGAATCCGGTTATTCTTTCGATTCTATCCTGCAGATAAACGGAAAGGTGATGTTGGCAGCATGGGTGAACATACTATGCATAAAATTCTGGTCATTGATGACGAAGCCGTCATTCGCGAGGGAATTCGCCAGACATTGAACCTCGAAGGGTTTGAGGTTGAAGTCGCTGCTGACGGCAAGGCAGGTCTTGAAAAATTACAGAAAAGCGACTTCAGCGTGGTGATCAGCGACCTCAAAATGCCGATCATGAACGGACTGGAAGTCCTTAAAACCATTCAAATTTTACAGCCCGATGTGCCGGTAATCATCGTCACCGGATTTGCCACCATCGACTCTGCTGTCGATGCCATGAAAAACGGCGCCTTCGAGTATCTGACCAAGCCCTTCCTGCCGGATCGTATTGTAGAAAAAGTTCAGGCAGCTATCCGCCAGCGCGTGCAGGAACAGAGACTGGAGAAAACGGATACTGACAACACGGCCCTAAAAGGAATCTCTGCGTCATTTATTGGCCGAAGCACGCCAATGCAAAAGGTTTTTCAACGCATCTTAAAGGTTGCGCCAACCAACAGCACCGTCCTGATTACCGGTGAAAGTGGAACGGGCAAGGAACTGGTCGCTCGCGCCATCCACAGCAGCAGTACCCGCAAGCAAGAAGTTTTTGTCGCCGTTGATTGCAATTCATTACCGGAAAATTTGCTGGAAAGTGAGCTTTTTGGTCATGTCAAAGGCTCATTTACCGGGGCGACCCACTCAAAACCCGGCCTTTTCTGTATTGCCAGTGGCGGCACCCTTTTTCTTGATGAAATTGCCAACCTGAGCATGGCGACTCAGGCCAAGTTGTTACGGGTTCTTCAGCAACGCGAAGTCACCGCTATCGGTGGCACCAAAGCGACGCCAATTGACATCCGCCTGGTTGCAGCCACCAATCGCGCCCTGGACATCATGGTTAAAGAAGGCACTTTTCGCGAGGACCTTTATTTCCGCCTTAATATCATTCCCATTGGACTTCCGCCCCTGCGCGAACGCAATGGTGATATTCCGCTATTGATCAACTACTTTCTGCACAAATTTTCCAAGGAGATTGGCAAGGAAATCAAAGGGCTTTCTACCGATGCCATGACGGCTCTAGACCAATACCCCTTTCGCGGCAATGTGCGCGAACTGGAAAACATCATCGAACGGGCGGTGGTATTGACGCAAGGAGAGATCATCCAGCGGGAGGTTCTGGAATTACCGGAAAATGGCGACAGCCCAAGCAGCGATGAACAAAGCCCGGCACCCTTGAACAGTGAAGAGCTTAAGGAGGCCAAGCGCAGGGTGCGCGAGCAGGCAGTTGAACCAATTGAAAAAGCCTTTGTTCTGGCCGCTCTGGAAAGAAACCAGTGGAACGTCACCAAAGCCGCAGAAGAAACAGGAATGCTCAGGCCAAACTTTCAGGCCCTGCTAAAAAAGCTGGGAATCTCGATTAAAAACCATACCTCATAGTAACGCTACTTACCGATCAGACAAGCGTGACGGGCCCCTCAATTGGTCGAGGTATCATCTGCAGCGTCCTCCGTCTCCCGGGAGCTCCCTGCCTTGACCGGAAGCTCGATGATAAAGCGGGTTCCCTGCCCCAAGGTACTCTCTACTTTGATATTGCCACCATGATTTTTGATAATGCCGTAGGAAACCGACAGTCCCAGGCCGAGCCCCTTCTGAGCCTTGGTTGAGAAGAAGGGGTCAAAAATCTTGTCAATATGCTCCTGGTCAATCCCCTCGCCATTGTCTTCGATCCTGATCTGCGCCAATCCTCTTTCTTCAATGTACTCACTCGCCACTACCAGGACACCACCTTGCGGCATGGCCTGAGCGGCATTAATAAACATATTCAGCAGAACCTGCTGCCATTGATCCACATCAAGTTCAATTTCGGGAAGATTGGGATCAAGTCGACAGTCAATCTCAACATCCTGAAAAAAAACCTGATAGGTCACCAACGCGATCGTCTGTTCGATAATCTTGTTAAGCGCTGAGGGTTTCTTCTCGGGTATTGATTCCCGGGCAAATTCGAGTAATCCACGCACAATTTTGGCGCACCTGTCGGTCTCTGTCATTATCAGTTTGAGATTTTCCTTAACCGGAGGAGGAAGGTCGGGATGTTTCGCCGATAGGGACGAAAACATCAGGATGCCGGTCAACGGATTGTTTATTTCATGGGCGATGCCGGCCACCAGCTCACCTAGCGAAGCAAGTTTCGCCGACCTGATCAGCTGCTCCTGCATCTCCGACATCGCCATTGTGCGTTCATTTACCCGTTGTTCAAGGGTATTCGTCCATTGCTGCAGCTCGGACTGAGCCCGCTGCAGGTTGTCCGCCATCAGATTAAACGACCTGCCCAACTCACCCAGTTCATCCCTTGTCAGGCTTTTCACACGAGCGCTTAAATCACCCGCAGACAGTGCCGCCGTTTGCTCAAGGAGCTTTTCTATTGGGGCCTCAATCAGTTTTCTGGTTAATAAGCCATGACACAGAATCAGGGCAAGCAGCATAAAGACGATCATTATAAGAACATCGCGTTCGTGCATTTCCGTCAATTTTTCCAGCTGTTCGATAGACACAGCCATGTCAAGAACGCCGATCTTTTCCTGATCGGGTGGATGAACATGGCAAGCGGCGGTGAAACAGCCGGGATCGTTGTAAATACCTCGGGTAACGTTCATATAGCGCCCGGCGACCATCTGTGTTCGCTCTTCAACAGGAACATCAACAAGAGCCTTAGTGTCGGCCACATGGCAGAAGGCGCAGGAGTCATCCTGCATATCCAAAGCGGTCCCGACTTCCGCGATATTCGTTGAGAAACTGACAATCCCTTCGCGCCCAAGAATGCGGATCCGCTCGATCATTTGGCTTTCACTGACTTCTTCCACCAATAACTGAAGATGGCGACGATCATCTTCCATCATTAAATGATAGGAGTTTCTTAAAATCAGATCGGCCAAGGCATCGGCATCGTTCATAGCGATCTCGGCAAACAGACCCTGAACTTTGTTGATATGGAAAAAGGTCGAAACAATCATGACGACCAGGAGAACCAAACCAGAAAAAAAGCTGTATCTGATGGCCAGACGAATGCGCATGAACGACTCCCGAATTCTATCAAGGGCATTGAAAACTAGGTTCGAGGCAAGCACTGCACCGCCCCATTCCTTTACAACACCAGCAGACTCACACCCCTTGTTCACATACACTAATTATGCCAATAATAGATTTGCCCTTCCGCTGGGAGTCGCGCCACAATCAACTTCGCGGTCTGGCAATCCGCCCCAGCGAACAACCGATACCGACAACACAGAGTCCGCTGAAAATCAGCAGCGCCAGACGCATACTGGCAAGAAACTGCTGTTGGGTTGCAGCTGTTACCGGCTGATCATTCATCAGATAGGTAAAGATCAGGGTAATGATCATCATACTGGTCATCATCCCGAGGGTACGCATGCTTGAATTGAGGCCCGATGCCACCCCCAGATATTTGGGTTCGACACTGCCCATGATCAGACTGACGTTGGGAGAGGAGAAAAAGGCAAATCCGAGCCCCATCAATACCAGCAACAGATAAACCACCCTCAGGGCAGATTCAGCCTGAAGGGTCGAGGCAACGGCCAAACCCACAGCACACAGGGCCATCCCGGTGGTAGCCACATAGGAGGCCGGAATCCGGTCGGACAAACGTCCGCAGAAGGGAGAAAAGAGGGTCTGGACAATCGGTTGAACAATCAAAATGAGACCGGCCTGGGATGGGCTCATCCCTTTGACATATTGCAGATAAAGACTCAAAAAGAAAGTGACACCGAAGGTTGCCGCGTAATTGAACAGGGCGGCCAGGTTGCTTAAGGCAAAGACCCGGTTATTGAGCAGCAATCCAAGATTAAGCAGCGGATAGGGGTGACGTGACTGCTGAAAAAAGAACAGTCCGAGCAGTAGATTGGCCAGAACCAGGGTCGCCCAGGCCCAATCGCTGTTGCTTAAATTGGTAACACTGATCACCAGTAGCATCACCGCTGCCGCGTAGGTTATGGCGCCACGCCAGTCGAAGGGCTCACCACTGGCCTCGGCCCATTCGATTTTGATTTTGAGCCGGGTCACGCCCCAGGTCAGCAGGCTTAAAGGGAAGATCAGATAAAATATGGAGCGCCAGCCCAACAATTCAACCAATAAACCGCCAACAAAAGGACCACAGGAAATACCGGCATAAACACTGGCGACGGCGATTCCCAAGGCCCTGCCGCGCTCGGCCACGGGAAAGGTCGAAACCAGCATCGCCATGGTTGTCGCCATCACCATGGCACCGCCCATCCCCTGTAAAAAGCGCAGGACGATGACAGTTTCAATCGACCAGGCCTGGGAAATCAGCCCCCCCATCCCGCCAAAAACGAGCAGTCCGCTCTGGAAAATTCGGCGCCGCCCGTGGATATCGCCAAAGCGCCCCATGGACAACAGAAAAATCGACGCCGACAGCACGTAGGTAGTTTCCACCAGTCCCAGTTGCAGGGCGCTGGCATGAAATTCTCGACCAATGACCGGCAGGGCAATCCCCACTGATGACATCATAAAGGGCATGAGAAAATGAGCCATGCAGACGGCAAACAACACCGCAGAACGTGAAACCCCCTGGCTCATTTGCGCTGTCGACGCGCTTTTTTCTGCTGCCCGGCCCTGAGCAGTTCTCCCAGGGTTCCCATTCCAGCTCCAGTAGAGTCCTCGCTGTAACTGGTTTCGGTAACCTCATCGGCTGCTCCAGCCAGGGCCAGGGAAATACGCTTTTCACTTTCATCAATTTTTTCGATCACCACCTTAAGCTGCTGCCCGACCCTGAACAGATCCTGGGGGTGGCGGATGCGCTGCCCGTCCCCCATTTTGGAAATATGCAGTAGCCCGTCGATCCCTTCTTCGAGGGTGACAAAAGCCCCGAACTGGGCCAGGCGGCTCACTGTGCCGGAATATTTTCCACCGACCTGATAGCTGCTGCCGACTTTGAGCCAGGGATCGGCCAGGGTGTCACGCAAACTAAAGGAGAATCTATTTTCAGCCCAATCGATTTTTTTAACGATCAGATCCAGCTGCCGGCCAACCTCCAGAACTGTGTTGATATCTGCCACCCGACCGTAACTGATCTCGGAAATCGGCAGCAATCCTTCAATCCCGCCGATATCAACAAAGGCGCCAAAATCACGCAGATTGGTGACTGTACCAGTGACCATCTGTCCCTCTTTAAGCGTCTGGCGCAACGACTCGCGCTGCTCCTTCCGTTCTTCATCGAGCAGCATCCGGTGAGAAACGACAATATTGCGTCCGCGTTCCCCAAACTGGGTAATACGAAAGGATAAAGCACGCCCGATCAGTTCACCCGCGTCAAGCGGCCGCAACCCGACCTGGGAAAAAGGGCAGAAGGCACGCACATTGCCGGGCAGGGCGACCTCATACCCCCCCTTGATCTCTTTGTCGATCCGCCCCTCAACCGGAATACCGCCCTGATAAGCCTGCTGCAGTTGTTCCGTTCCTGAGCCGGAACCACCGATCTTGGTGGTGAAACGCAATTCACCGTCCTTGCGCGAAATAAAATACACACTGATCCGATCCCCAACTGCCGCCGCTAACTGCCCCTCGGCATCGAGCAGTTCCGCCGTCGCCAGCACCCCCTCGCCCTTTTGACCGACGTCAAGAAAAGTCCACTCAGAGCCTGTTTGCAGAATCGTTGCGGTGATCTTCATTCCCGCTTGCAGTTCCTGTCCGACCCCGGCCAGACTCGCTTCAAACATGGCGGCAAAGTCCTCATCGTCCATGCCCATTGCTTCGTCGTTGTTGATATCATCATTCATGTTATTCATCCTTTGGCGATTAGGCTGATGCTCATATGCGTCTCGCCGGCAAGACTACCTTGTTTATCCTTCCCAAGTAAACGCTGCAAATGGACTTGGTGTCGTGTCGCCGAACCTGCTATCTTTACTGTTGGTTGCGTAGGTTAGAAAGGGCAACATCAACAACCGTGAGGAGCCATGAAACCCAAAAGCTGGCTGGAAAGCCTCAACTGTGCCATCGAGGGTATTCTCTGGGCGGCCAAGAGTGAACGCCATATCCGCTATCACCTGGTCGCGGCCCTGGCCGTGCTCTTCCTCGCCCTGTTCTTTCGTGTATCAGCACTGGAATTTTTTCTGCTGGTGCTGGCCGCTCTGCTGGTGATTTTTGCCGAGATGATCAATACTGCTATTGAAACCGTCGTTGATCTGATTTCCCCGGATTATCACGAACTGGCCAAGCTGGCCAAAGATATTGCTGCCGGTGCGGTGCTGGTCACCAGCGTCGGTGCCGTGGTGCTTGGTTATCTGGTGCTGTCCGGCCATATCTTCCCCTTGTTTGACCGCTCACAAATCCTCACTCGCGAACCGGGAGGGACGATACCCGTCGGCGCTCTGCTGGCGGTTATTATTCTGGTCATTCTGCTCAAGGCGCGCTTCAATCACGGCTCTCCCCTGCATGGCGGCATGCCCAGCGGTCACTCTGCCGTCGCATTTTCTATTGCTGTATCGACCATGCTCTCCGGCGCGGGGCTGCTGATCGGTTTGCTGGTGTTGATTCTGGCGCTGCTTGTCAGTCAGAGTCGGCTGATCATGGCCATCCATACCCCGCGCGAGGTTTTTCTCGGGGCACTGCTGGGATCAGTGGTCACCCTGTTAGCGTTTCTGCTGTTTGGCTGAGCCCGGCCCCCCTTAAAAGGAAGACTGATGACCATTTCAGGTAACCCGAAAAAATTTGCCCAGGCAGTGTCCGAAGGTTTTGTCCGCCTTTCACCGCCCATGCTCAAAGGCCATACCCCGGGCCAGCTCAAAACCCTGCTCAGCAATCTAGAAATGGTTCAGCGCGAACTGCGTCAGCTGCAGGTTGCCCTTGAAGATGTCGACGCGGTTAAACAAAAAAACTACCGCATGACCCGTCTGAGTCAGGCCGAGCTGGTGTTGCGCAGTTTCTGTAAAAAAATGCGCATCCCTCTTTAGTAAAACAACTGACCTGGTAATACCCTCTGCGCAATTACACATAGACAAGTGCAGATATTCAACCTTGCGACGAGGTGCTTAGCGGAGGTACACTGCCTTGGTAATCATCTAACATCCGCCATCATCCGGCGTTGGAGAGCTTATGTCGTTGTTCACGAAAACAATGGTTCGCAGTTTCTTTATTGTTCTGGTGCTGCTGTGGCAGACAGCGTCCATCGGTTTAGCTGATGAGCCCCTTAACACCAACCGCGCCCGTTTACTCGGCCATATCCTGCATCAGCAACTGGGCAGTCAGCATTACAACCAGAAACTCAGCGAAATTCAGCTATCGCAGACCGCTTTCGACCTCTATTTAAAACAGCTCGATCCACAAAAACGCTTTCTGCTTCAGGAAGATGTCGAACAGTTACAGGTTCACCGCAACCAGATCGACAACGCCATTCGCCGTGGACGGCTGGATCTGCCCCTGACCGGCAGAGAACTCTTGCAGGAAAGGATCAGACAGGTACAAACCCTCACCGCAACGATCCTGGATGAACCCATCGACCCTGACGCGGATGAGGTGATCGAAAACGACCCGGACAAATATGAATTTGCCGCTAATCTCAGCGAGCTGCGCGAACTGTGGCGCAAAAACATCAAATTTCAGCTATTGAGTCGTTATATCAGCCTGCGTGAAAATGACATCGGTCTTGATGAACACGGAGAATTACTGCCGGTTGATAAAGAATCCCACGCCGAGCTGTTGGACAAATCGCGTGACAATGTCGCCAAGGCTCACAACACCTTCTTGAGCCGGATGCTGGCGGAAACCGAGCAGGATCATTACGACCGCTATCTTGACTCTATCGCCCGCGCCTATGACCCTCACACTAACTACATGCCGCCGACCAGCAAGGAAGATTTCGATATCCAGATGAGCGGGTCATTAGAGGGAATCGGTGCGACCCTGCGTGATGATGACGGCTTTATTCGCGTGGTTCGGGTGATTCCCGGCGGCGCTGCGGCGCGCCAGGGGCAACTGGAGGCGGACGACATTATTCTCAAGGTTGCTGAAGGAACTGCCGAGCCGGTTGAAGTCACCAATACCCGCCTGCGCGATGCCGTATCGCTGATTCGCGGCAAGAAGGGAACCGAGGTACGCTTGACCCTGCGCAAACCGGATGGACGCCGCCTGATGGTACCGATTATTCGTGATGTTGTCGAAATCGAAGAATCTTTTGTCAGAAGCACTTTGATTGACGGGATCAATGGCGCCCGCATCGGCTATGTAAAAATCCCCTCATTTTATCGTGATCACAGCGGCAAAACCGAGCGTAACAGCACAGACGATACTCGCGATGAACTGCTTCGGTTAAAGGAACAGGGAATCTCCGGGCTCATCCTCGACCTGCGCAATAATGGTGGTGGTTCCCTGACCGATGCGGTCAGCGTGACCGGCCTCTTTATTGACGGTGGACCGGTGGTTCAGGTGCGTGACAGTTCCGGCGCCATTCGTTCCATGCGTGATGATAATAAAAATGTTGCCTACGATGGTCCGATGATCGTGCTGGTGAACCGTTTCAGCGCCTCAGCGTCAGAAATTCTGGCCGGTGCCCTGCAGGATTATGGCCGTGCCCTGATCGTCGGCGATGAACACACCCACGGCAAAGGCACGGTTCAGGCGGTTCTTGATCTCGATCGCTTTGTCAGATTGCGCGGCATGTCCCAGTACATGCCCTTGGGAGCGGCCAAGGTGACGATTCAGAAATTCTACCGAATCACCGGTGAGTCAACCCAGGAGCGCGGCATTATCCCCGACATCATTCTCCCTTCGCGCCTTGATGGCCTTGAAAGTGGTGAAAAATATATCGAGAATGCCCTTCCCTGGGATCGGATTGATCCTGCGAAATTCAGCTCCTGGAAGAGGCCACCAGATAACCTGGAAAATCTGCGTCAACGCAGTCTCGAGCGAATTAGTAATAACAAAGAGTTTGTCAGCATCATCAAGGCCGCACAGCGTTCCGCCGAGCGCCGTCAGCAAACCACCCAGTCCCTGCAGCTTGAAACAATGCTGAAAGAACGCCGCCAGTTGCAGGAAGAGCAAAAGAGCCTTAACACCCCCCACGGGGTGATTTCGCCGAACATGGATAATGGTGACAAAAGTCGGGAGGAGGCGCTGACCGAAGTCCTGAACGATGACCCCTATGTCCAGGAAGGCAAGAAGATCCTTAACGATCTGGTATCGGCATTTGCGTCAGTCTGACTTTTTTGTTGCCTTACCTCAACCGCCCTGCCGAAGCCATTAATCGCTATTCGCCAGGGCGGTTTTCTGTTACTCCTTCAGGGTAGCCAGGATGCTTGACCCCATCTCTCTGATCAACGAGAAATAGGCCTGCGGACCTTCTGCCAGATTCGCCCCCAGTGGATCAAGTACACCAGCTTCGGCCCCCGTTCCTTCCAGCACCGTCGCTACAATGCGCGATTGAAACTGCGGCTCACTAAACACCGCGCGCGCACCAAGTTCACTGATTTTACTGCGCACTTCCTGCACTCGCCGCACCCCCGGGGAACGCTCGGTGTCGATAGTCACCGAGCCAACGGCGTTCATACCGAAATCCCGTTCAAAGTACTGATAAGCATCATGAAAGACAATGTATGGAACCTTAGTCACTGGGCGCAACTGATTCTTAACCTCATGGTACAACTGGTCAAGCTTGGTGATTAATGAAGCGGCATTTGCTGCATAGGTCGCCGCATGATCCGGATCAACGGTCATAAGCTGTTCTGCAATCAGTGTGACTATCTCTTTGGTTAGCAGAGGACTTGTCCACAGATGATAATCCCATTCTTCGCGGTCATGTGCGTCATGGCCGTGTGCGTGATGCCCTTCCCAGGTTCCGCCTTCTCGGATCGTCAGCATCTTTGACCGGAGTTGTTCCGCTATTGCCAGCCGCTGCGCTTTTTCTCCTAGATTGACTAAAGGTCGAACCAAAAAAGTTTCAAGACCCTCACCAATCCAGATTACCAGATCAGCATCTGCCAGCATCCGCGCTTCTGACGGACGCAACGAATACCCGTGAGGGGTACCGGCACCCTTAATCAGCAACTGCGGAGCACCAACCCCCTCCATGATCGCAGCGGTAAGGGAATGTATCGGTTTAATACTCACAACTACTTTGGGACTCTGAGGCTGCTGGGCCTGTAGCGGCAGGGCCAAACCAACCAGCAACAACAGGAACAGAAAGCGTCTCTTCATTGTTTTTCTCCGGAGAATGAATTAGGATAGGAGCCAGAAGTGAAATGTTATATTGTACCATTTTATAAGTCAAGTAGCACCGGAGATAGTCAATGCACCTTTCTTATCCATCTGTTTTTGCTGATTCGGCCCATGACCATCAAGGTTGTGTAAACCGCGCTTTCGCAGAGGCAGAACAGATCTGCCATGAGCAAGGACAGCGCTTTACAACCATTAGACGTAAAGTTTTTGAATTGATCTGGCAACAGCACAAACCGATCGGGGCCTATCAGATTCTTGAAAACCTGCAGCAAGAGTCGCGCACGGCGCCACCAACTGTTTACCGGGCCCTGGACTTTTTATTGAATCTTGGCCTTATCCACCGCATCGCGTCGCTGAACGCTTTTGTTGGCTGTGTCCGTCCGCGAGTAGCACACGAAGGCTATTTTTTGATTTGCACCAGCTGTAAAACCTGCGCTGAGCATGATTCCAGTACCGTTACCCGATCTATTCGTCAGAATGCCCGGCAATGTGGTTTTGTTGTGAAAGACAGTGCGGTTGAAGTCATGGGGCTGTGTCCCAAGTGCTCTTCAATGAAGGAGAAGCAATGACCGCCATCGCCTCATCCTTGTTGATAGCTCATGATATCAATCTGACCCTCGGCAACAACCAGCTGCTGGACAACGTCAGCCTGGCCATTGAACCGGGGGAGATAGTCACTGTTATCGGACCTAACGGTGCCGGCAAAACAACCCTGCTGCGTGTTGTTCTGGGGTTACAGCAGCCATCATCCGGTACCATCGTCCAGCGCGCCGGATTATCCATCGGTTATATGCCGCAACGCCTCGAGCTCGACGCGACCTTCCCTCTCTCAGTTAAACGTTTTCTCTCCTTTGCCGGTAAAGGGCTCGGAGAAACTGATCTGTGCGCCGCTCTTGAGCAGACCGGTGCCCTCCACGTTCTCACTGCGGCCATGCGTCACCTCTCCGGCGGCGAAGCGCAACGGGTACTGCTGGCCCGGGCGCTGTTGCGCAAACCCGACCTGCTGATTCTCGACGAGCCGGTGCAGGGAGTTGATGTTCATGGCCAGATCGAGCTCTATCAACTGATCGGCCAGATTCGCAGCGAACAGGGATGTGGGGTATTGATGGTCTCACACGATCTGCATCTGGTGATGGCAGCTACCGACCGGGTTCTCTGTTTAAATCGCCACATCTGCTGCAGCGGCACCCCCGCCATGGTGACCAGCGACCCCGAATACCTGAAAATGTATGGTCAACTTGCCCTTTACCAGCACGATCGCGTTCATCATCTCGATCGCCACGAAGGCTGTTCCCATGTTCGATGATTTTATCCTGCGCGCCCTGATCGGCGGCCTCGGCGTAGCCTTGATTGCCGGGCCATTTGGCGCCTTTGTGGTCTGGCGACGGCTCGCTTACTTTGGTGACACCCTTGCCCACTCTGCACTTCTTGGTGTCGCACTTGGCTTTTTGCTTTCTATTAACCTCACTCTTGGCGTGATTGTGGTATGTCAGCTCCTCGCCCTTCTACTCTTTATCGGTCAGCGCCAGCGCCTGCTGGCCAACGACACTTTACTTGGTATCCTGTCCCACGGCGCTCTGTCGCTGGGATTGGTTGTACTGGCATTTATGCCCAACCTCCGCATCGACCTGATGGCTTATCTGTTCGGCGACATCCTCGCCATCGGCATAACCGATCTGCTGTGGATCTACGTAGGCGGCGGTACGGCTCTGGTGGGTCTGTTGTGGCTCTGGCAACCGCTGCTGGCGATCACCATTCATGAGGATCTGGCGCGGGTCGAAGGAATTGCAGTGCAACGCATCAACAGCCTGTTTCTGGCGCTGATTGCCCTGACGGTGGCGGTGATGATGAAGGTGGTAGGGCTGTTGCTGGTCACTTCCCTGCTGATCATTCCAGCAGCTACGGCGCGCCGCTTTGCCGGCAGTCCTGAGGGGATGGCGTTGCTAGCCGGCGTTTTTGGCTGCTGCGCTGTGACCGGTGGATTGGGCGCATCCTACTACTGGGACACACCAACCGGCCCCAGTATTGTCGTGGTCGCTTGCGTCATTTTCCTGCTATCGATTCTGGTCCCTGCCGGAAATTAACCCAGGCCTGTTCGTAACTGTTCAGCACTGGCAAGGATGGAGCTTTATCGTTACGCCTGTTGTAGACTTATCAGCACAGTGAACTCAATTTCTCGTCACTGAGGAGCAGTCGGTAGAGCATATCAACCCGGATCATTGGCATTCCGGCGGCTGCAGCCTGACGCAATGGAACCGCATAAATCGCTTCCAGCTCGAGGGGGCGGCCCTCTGCGCGATCGATCTGCATACTTGGACGATAGTGATCCATCTGATCAGTGAAGGCTATCATCTGGGCACTGAACTCCGGCCCGGCAATCTCGCGACTCAAGCCCTGGGCATTGGCTGCGACAATGACCTCCAGCATCAACTCCTGCACCAGCTCACGAGTTGACTCAAAGGTCAGTATTTCGGTCACATCCTTGTCCAGCAACGCCGACAAACCATTGAAAGGGATATTCCAGACCAACTTCTCCCAGCGCGCCCGGCGCAGATCCGCGACCGCCTCACAGGGGACTCCGGCAGACCTGAACATGGCCGCCAGCGCCTCACTGCGCGGGGTCAAACCGGCGGCAAATTCCCCCAGGCGAATCCTTCCTTCGCCGAGATGATGGACCTCGCCAGGCTCACCGCGATTGCTGCACAAAAAAGCAATGCCACCAAGAACCCGCTCCGATCCAAAGGCCGCGGCCAGGACGTCCTCGTTTCCCAGGCCATTCTGCAACGTCAGGATGGCGGTTGTTTTTTTTAATAAAGGGCGAATCAGCGCAGCCATCTGATGGTTGGCAAAGGTCTTGAGTCCTACAATTACCAGATCGACCTGCCCGATCTCTGCCACAGCCGGGTAAGCTTTGACCTGCGGCAGGTGAAAATCCCCTTGAATCGAATAGACTGTCAACCCGTGCCTGACAACAGCATCATAGTCTCGCCGCAACAGGTAATGAACATCAACACCACTGCGCTGCAACATGGCCCCATAGTACAGACCCAGTGCCCCAGCCCCAACAATGGCAATACGCATGATTACTCCTCCTTGCTAAGGGGAAAGCAGCTAACAAAAGCCTGGCAGACGGCCGCCAAGGTCTTTTACCTGAAAAATTTCCTTCTATATATCAGATATTTATCATAAAATCAGGCATTGACCCCTCGACCCCTTTGTGTTAGTCTTCACAGGACAAGACAAAGGAGTTTCATTTTGTTTAAAATCGGTGATATGGCAGTGTACCCGACCCAAGGGGTCGGGGTGATAGAGGATATTGAAATCCGGGAATACTCCGGCCAAACCCTGAAGTACTATATCCTGCGACTGGTCGATAGCGACATGCGGATTATGGTGCCCGTCGGCAATGCCACCAGTGTCGGCATGCGTCAACTGATTGACCAGCAGCGTATTACCGGCATCTTTGATACCTTGGCAGAACGCACCGAAAATGGCAAAATCGCTTCCTGGAGCCGCCGTCAGCGCGAGTACAACGATAAGCTGAAAACCGGCAATCTGCTGGAGGTTGCCGAGGTATTGCGTGATCTTTACCAGATCAAGACCGCCAAGGAGCTTTCCTACGGCGAAAAAAAGGTTCTCGAGCAGGCACGCAAACTGCTGGTAACCGAAGTCGCTCTCGCCCAGGGAGCTAAAGAAGATCAAGTCATGCAGCGGTTGGAAAACATCTTCCACTGATTTTATAGGTGAATTCTCATTTCAAAAAAACAGGACCAGGTGCTATAGTGCCTGGTCTTTTTTACATTGAGGAGCCATTGTTGCCAACACCGCCATCTTCAGACTTAAAAGCTATTGTGCTGATTCCTGCCGCCGGTTCAGGGCGCCGCATGGGAACCGCAATCAGCAAGCAATATCTGCAGTTGCACGGCAAACCGCTGCTCGCGCACACCATCGCTCTGTTCGATCAACACCCTCTGGTGGAGGCAATTTATCCCATTGTGCCGGAGGATGATAGCGATTATTGCCGCCGCGAAATTCTGGATAAATATCGATTTACGCGCGTTCGCCGCCTGGTTACTGGCGGCAAAGAGCGTCAGGACTCGGTGCGCAACGGCCTTAAGGCCCTGGCTGAAGATGGCTATGACCAGCCGGAACGCCCCATCCTGATCCATGACGGTGCCCGCCCCCTGTTCAACCCCAACCTGCTCCCCGCACTGCTGGACGACATCAGCGCCGGCGGAGCATGTATTGTTGCCGTTCCGGCAAAAGACACCATCAAGCAAGTCATACAGGGGCAAATTGTCGCTTCTCCGCTGCGTGACCAGCTGTGGCAAGCCCAGACCCCACAGGGGTTTCGGTTCGATATCCTCCACAAAGCTTTTCAGCAACAGGATTGCAACAGCGTCCCCGCGACTGATGACGCCGCCCTGGTTGCAGCTGCCGGCTATAGGGTACGGGTGCTTGCAGGAGAGGATCGCAACATTAAAATCACCACGCCGGCGGATCTGCTGATCGCTACAGCACTGCTTGACAGCTATCAGGAGAAATCGGCATGATACGCATCGGTCAGGGATACGACGTTCACCAGCTGGTTGCCGGACGACCACTGGTTCTCGGTGGAGTTACTATCGACTATGAGTTGGGCCTGCTGGGTCACTCCGACGCTGATGTGCTGGTGCACGCTATCTGTGACGCCCTTTTGGGTGCTGCCGGTCGCGGCGATATTGGCCGCCATTTTCCCGACTCAGATCCGACCTACAAAGGATGTGACAGCCGTGTGCTGCTGCGTCAGACAATGAAACTGATCGCCAAAGAGGGCTATCTACTGGGCAATATCGACGCAACCATCGTCTGTCAGCAACCAAAACTGGCGCCCCATATCCCGACCATGATGGCGAACATTGCCGCAGATTGCCGGGTGCCCCTGCCACAGATCAATGTCAAAGCAACCACAACCGAGCAACTGGGCTTTTGTGGCCGTGGTGAGGGGATAGCCGCCTATGCCGTCGCCCTGATCGTTCGTCCACCGCAAGCTGACCGTGCGCGCCGCGCCACGCTGTTAACCTGATATTGAGGTAATCCATGACAACCCCGGAGATGGCATCTGGCTCCAACTTTATCCGCACCATTATCAGTGACGATCTCACCAGTGGTCGCCGCAAAAGCATCGTCACCCGCTTTCCCCCTGAACCTAATGGCTATCTGCATATCGGCCATGCCAAAAGCATCTGCCTGAACTTTGGCTTGGCGCAGGAGTTCGCCGGACGCTGTCATCTGCGCTTCGACGATACCAATCCGAGCAAGGAAGAGACCGAATACGTTGACGCCATTAAAGAGGATGTCCAGTGGCTTGGTTTTGACTGGGGTACACACCTTTATTACGCCTCCGACACCTTTGAACAGCTCTACCTGTGGGCGGTGGAACTGATCAAACAGGGAAAGGCCTATATCGATAGCCAGAGTGCCGAGGAGATGCGCGTTAATCGCGGCACCCTGACCGAGCCCGGTATTGCCAGCCCCTACCGTGACCGCTCTGTCGCAGAAAATCTCGATCTGTTTGAACGGATGAAACAGGGAGAATTCCCCGACGGCAGCCATGTTTTGCGGGCAAAAATTGATATGGCCTCGCCCAACATCAATCTGCGCGACCCGGCCATGTACCGGATTCTTCATGCCCATCATCATCGCAGCGGTGACAACTGGTGCATCTACCCGATGTACGACTACGCCCATGGTCAGGGAGATTCCATCGAAGGGGTCACTCACTCGATTTGTACCCTTGAATTTGAAGATCACCGTCCGCTTTACGACTGGTTCATCCGCGAACTCAACATCTTTGCGCCGCAGCAGATCGAATTTGCTCGCCTCAATTTGAGCTACACGGTGATGAGCAAACGCAAGCTGCTGCAACTGGTCAAGGAAAACCACGTCAGTGGCTGGGACGATCCGCGCATGCCGACCCTGGTGGGAATGCGCCGCCGCGGCTACCCCCCGGCAGCGATCCGCACCTTCTGCGAACGCATCGGTGTCGGGCGCTCAGCCAGCTGGATTGATCTCTCCGTGTTGGAAGACTGTGTGCGCGAACAACTTAACGAAACCGCTCCGCGACGTCAGGTCGTTCTGGAACCTCTCAAGGTTCTTATTACCAACTACCCGACAGACCGAACTGAAGAGCTGGTGGCCGCCAATCATCCGCAGAACCCTCAAGCCGGGACGCGGCTATTGCCCTTCTGCAACGAAATCTACATCGAGCGCGCTGACTTCATGGAAGACCCCCCGAAAAAATTCTTCCGTTTGGGACCGGACAGGGAGGTACGCCTGCGCAATGCCTATATCATCCGCTGCGATGAAGTGATCCGCGATGAACAGGGGGAAGTGATCGAACTTCGCTGCAGTGCCGACCTTGACACCCTGGGCAAAAACCCGGCGGATGGGCGCAAGGTCAAAGGGATTATTCACTGGGTGTCCGCCCGCCATGCCAAACCAGTAGAGATCCGCCAGTATGATCGCCTGTTTCAACTCGAAAACCCGGATAAAGCGGATAACTTTCTTGCTGCCCTCAACCCGGAATCATTCACAATAACAGAGGGTTTAGCGGAGCCGGGCCTGTTGAATGAGGAAATGGGCGCGACCTTTCAGTTTGAACGGGTCGGCTACTTTACCATCGACAGCAGGGATTCCCAGCCCGGGCAGCCGGTGTTCAACCGCACCGTGACCCTGCGCGATACCTGGGAAAAGATTAAAGAGTAATATTCTCCACTTAAGACACAGAGTTGGTTGCTTCCGTGTCAACCTACGAAGCTGTCATTCTGCGCGGAGCAATGCGAAGCCGCAGAATCTATTTAAGCCATCTCATCTGGTCCCTGCGGCTTCGCGCAGGGTGACAAAACAGGGTGAGCTTAAGTGGTAATCCTGAATCTTTGGAGACAACTATGAGTCTACGTGTTTACAATACCTTGAGCGGCAAGAAAGAAGATTTTGAGCCTTTAGAACCGGGCAAGGTCAAGATGTATGTCTGTGGCGTTACTGTCTACGACTACTGCCACATCGGTCACGCCCGCGCCAATATTGTTTTCGATGTGATCTTCCGCTACCTGCAATACATCGGCTTCGACACCACCTACGTGCGTAACTACACCGATGTGGACGACAAGATCATCAACCGCGCCAACGAGCGGGGGATTCCGAGCCAGGAACTGGCGGAAGAATTTATCCGCGCTTTCGATGAAGACATGGACGCTCTGGGGTTGGTCAAACCGACCCATGAACCGCGCGCCACCGCCTATATTGGTGAGATTATCGACATCTGCCAACAACTGATCGACAAGGGGCTGGCCTACGAGGCCGGTGGCGATGTCTATTATCAGGTGGACGGCTTTCCCGACTACCTCAAACTTTCCAAGCGCAATAAGGATGAGATGCTCGCCGGCGCGCGAATTGCGCCGGGGGAACTGAAGCGTAACCCGATGGACTTCGCCCTGTGGAAATCCGCCAAACCGGGGGAACCCAGCTGGGACTCCCCCTGGGGACCGGGACGACCGGGCTGGCATATTGAATGTTCGGCGATGAGCTCTTCGCTGCTCGGCGACAGTTTTGATATTCACGGTGGTGGTCGCGATCTCATTTTCCCCCACCATGAGAATGAAATCGCCCAAAGCGAGGGGGCGAGCGGCAAACCATTCGTCAAGTACTGGATTCACAATGGTTTTGTTAATGTCAATCAGGAGAAAATGAGCAAGTCCCTGGGCAATTTTTTCACCATCCGTGACATTCTCAAAGTCTACGATGCGGAAGTAGTGCGCTTTTTCATCCTCACCGCCCACTACCGCTCACCCATCGACTTTTCCGATCACAATTTGAAAGAGGCGCGTACCGGCTTGAGCCGCTTCTACGAGGCCCTGCAGAGCGCCGAACATACCACCGCCGCCATTCCCGCTGATCCCGCGGCCCCTCCCAGTACCCTGGGAGCCGAGCTCAAACAGCAGTTTGTCGAGGCGATGAATGACGATTTCAACACCGCCCTGGCGATAGCCTATCTGTTTGAAGGGGTACGTACCATCAACCGCCTGATCGCCACCAAAAAGTTCACGAAAAAGCCGGAACTGGTCGCCCAGGTCAAGGATCTCCACGCCACCATCATTGAACTTGGCAGCGTTCTGGGCATTCTTGGCTCACAACCGGCAGAATGGCTTGAGCGGGTGCGCATGGCAGGACTGGCAGGGCTGGATATCAGTAAGGAAGAGATAGAGGCCCTGATCAACGAGCGTCTGGTGGCCCGTCAGATCAAGGATTTCGAGCGCAGCGATCAGATCCGCTCTGAGCTGGAAGAACGTGGCATTGAACTGCTGGATAGTCGTGAAGGAACGAGCTGGAAGTTAAAATAAAAAACGCGTAGATACTGCAAGGGGGTCGGGGCTCCCATAACAAGGGTGTCTGTCGCCAGGGATGGCGACAGTCAAGCGGCCATGGACGGCGAAAAGCGTCCCTTGGTATGGGAGTCTCGACCCCATACCACCTCACTACTTCATTATACCAGTACACCCACCCCCATATCCCGCTGCAGCTCCCGGCGTAAATCCCGCGCCACCGGCCCAACCACCCCTTTACCGATAACAAAATCATCCACCCGCACCACCGGTAACACCTCCAGGGAGGTGGAGGTGATGAACACCTCATCGGAGTAGTGCAGATCCTGCAGGCGGAACTCACCGGTAATCACTCGTAAATTCAGCCTCTCTTCACACAGTCGCATGATGGTTGAACGCGTCACCCCCTCTAACAGACCGGTAGACACATCGGGGGTAAAAACCCAACCGTCGCGTACCCAGAACAGGTTGGACGCCGATCCCTCACACAGATGCCCGCGACTGTTGAGCATGATTACCTCGATGGCCCCGGCGGCCCTGGCCTCGAGTTTACCAAGGAGACTGTTGAGGTTGCTGATGGATTTGATCTTGGGATTAATGGCTTCCGGTGCATTGCGCCGGGTTTGCGCTACCGTCAGGGGCACGCCCTGCTGATACAGTGGCTCATCAATACCTTTGAATTCCTTGCCAATGATCAGGCAGGTCAAAGCGCTTTCCATGTCGTGCAAAAATCCGATCTGCCCCAATCCGCGGGTAATGGTGATACGAAAGTAGCCGTTAACCAGCTGGTTACGATTCTGCAGTTCGAGCAATTGCTGCTCCAGCTCGTGCTGCGCAAACAACAGTGGATAAGATAGTGCCTGGGCCGACTGAACCAGTCGCTGATAGTGCAAGGGAAACTGATACAGCTTGCCGCCCATCGAACGGAAGCTTTCAAAAATTCCGTCACCATAGAGAAACCCCTGATCCAGTACCGAAATACAGGCCTGATCTTCTTCGATAAATTGGCCATTCAGATAAACAAGATTCATCCCTGCACCTCACTGATTTTTTTTACGTTATAGCCTTACCCCAAAAATGTGTGCCACACCAGGTTAAATTTGTATTGCCTGGAAACTAAGCAAGGGCTAATATTTAGAAGCCAAGGCTGTTTAACCGGACTGTAAAATTATCAACAAAATAG
Organism: Pelovirga sp.; assembly: GCF_059864205.1. Taxonomy (NCBI): domain Bacteria; kingdom Pseudomonadati; phylum Thermodesulfobacteriota; class Desulfuromonadia; order Geobacterales; family Geobacteraceae; genus Pelovirga; species Pelovirga sp. Next base: position 6,881 of record NZ_JCBCBS010000109.1, on the reverse strand, counting down.
AAATGATCGTGCCTGGACCTTTTTCTCGTCATCCTCGAAAACTTCTGTCTGAGATGACGACATGTGATGACAGGGTGAATAATTAAAGTGTTGCATTGGCAGTCTCTTCGGCTTATTTTGCCTCAGTTTCTACGGCCTTTTGACTGATGCCATTCAGCGCCCTGCGCAGATTATCGACAACCGGACAAGTCCCGGCGGCATGCCGCGCAGCCAGGTAGCCGGGCTCGTTGTAACTGAGCCAGACCTGTCCCTGCTGATCTTCCCAGACCAGCGCTTTGAGGGGCAGATCTATCGCCACGGTTTGGGCACATTCCATAAAAGGTGTACCTCCTTGTGGGTTGCCGAACATCAGGAGCTCTGTTGGGCGCAGAAACTTTCCGATACGTTGGGCTCCTTTGGCATGGTCGATGCGCGCAAAGACCGTTAACCCTTTTTGAGTGACTATTTCTTCCAGACGGTCCATTGTCTGTATGGTTGAATAAGGACTTTTTACACTGACAAGCCCGTCGGCAGCAAAACCGCCAGTGAAGGTCATCATTAATAGTAGCGTTGCCACAAAAATTGTTTTCATTTTAGGACTCCTTTTTTTGTGCGCGGTTTATCTCAGATTCATCGTCCGTGACGCTTTTCGTCAGCAACAGGTTAGCTCGTTCATCATAATCGGTCGTCCCTTTAATTGACGCTGCGCCTCCGGCAGTACGTCCATGCTCGGCCAAAGGCCGGTGTACAAAGTATCCGTATACCCGTTGACCAATCCTCTTGATCGCATCACTTCCGCCGTGCGTGCTGCCGGATAAGAGAGCCTTTGCCAGCGACACACTACCGCTTCTTTTTCAGGGCACAGCAGCAGGTACCACCCATCCAATGTACCATCGTTTGCAGGAAGCCCGATAGCTCCAGCATTGAGCCAAAAGCCAGCGCCGATGGCTTGCCCGTCAGGAATACCGCTGTGGCCAGCGATGACGATATCGGTTCCCGCCAGATCAAGTTCCTCTTTTTTGATCTCTTTTGCGGTTGTGGGAAAAACAAAACGGTTGATCTGCTGAACGCCACCATGAATGACGCGAATACTTTTACCTTTCATACTGAAAAGGATGGAATCCGGCAGGGTTCGCATCCAGTTCCGGTCACTTTCGGACACATGCTGGTCGGCAAAGCGATACCAATTATCAGACAGTAGCGAACAGGTTGTTCCTTCATCGAATCCGCACCCACAGTCCGGTGTGCCTTGAGCAAGGGAGTCTTCACAGTTGCCCTTAACAATGGCAATTCCCCAATCGCGGATCAGGGCGACCGTCTCGACCGGTTCCGCACAATAAGCCACCAGGTCACCGGTGCAGATTGTTCTTTCCGGCGGAATGCCAAGCTGATTGGCGCGCTCGCGCAGAGCCATTGTTGCTGCCAGATTACTGTAAGGGCCGCCAAAAACAAGTACCGTTCCCGCCATTTCGCCCAGGTCAACGGAATTTGCCATATTCATGACGTTTTCTCCTGATGTTCAGAATTTCTTCTACCGCCGATCCAGAAACCAAGGCATCCGAAGCCCATGACCGCCACGGTCAGATAAAGCAACTTGGTATATTTATGAGCATCACCTAGTAGGCTGCTATAACCGCTCGACTCAGTGAAATAGAGAGCCGAGGCGGTTAATGCCAGAACAAAACTGAGCAGATAACTCCAGAGCGGAATATCCCGGCGCTTGCCCCAGAGCGAGAAGAAAATGACCGGTGCCAGATAAAGTGAGGCCGTTCCACTCACGGCGACCGCACTGAACAAATCATTATTCCCCCAGAAAACCAGCAACAAACCGACAAGCATGAACGCCGCCATCACCGCCCGACCGTTGCGCAACGTCATCTTCATTATTCGCATGTCGACAGCCAGCAATTTGGCGGAGCTCGACAGGGTGCTGTCCAGTGTCGACATGGCCGAAATAACCAGTGCAGCACTAAAAAACAGCATCGGCACCTTGCCGAGCAATTGCATCAGGGTTTCGTTCATGCTCGCCCCCTGAGTGGCGTGGGCTCCGGCCAGCACACCGAGACAACCGAAGGCGATGATACAGATGATACTGATCCAGGCGGCATGCAGAAAACTTTTACGGGTAGTTTCCCGATCAGCGAGAAAACCGCGATCCATCATCACCGGATCGTGCATCGGATAACTCCAGACCTGCAGCAGCGCCACCAGCATCAGGATCGGTCCGGGTTGATCAAAAACAAACGGCTTGAACCAGAGATCCTGCAACTGCACAGCCTGGCTACCAACCACCAGAGCTAACAGCATCAGCAATGTTCCGAGAAAAATGACCATCTGAAATACATCGGTGCGTAATGAGGCACTTAAGCCTCCGAGCATTGAATATAGCAGAGTAACCGCCGAGAAGCCGATAATGGTCAGCGTATAGGCTTGACTGCCGGCGACACCAAACAAAATGCCGATAACAAGAAGGTTGGCAAACACCTCACTGATCAGACGAATACCGATGACAAAATTGTAACAACCCGTTCCCCAACGACCAAAACGGGAGCGCAGAAAATCCTGAACACTGTGAAAGCCATGTTCAAAGCGTAAGCTGTCAACGATCTTGCCACCGGTCAGAAATGAGAAGTAATAGAACGCATAGGCCAGCGTGCCCCAGATGCCGTAATAGAAACCGAGAATGGCGGCATTCATCAGCGAGCGGGCAAAAATCCAGGTGGTGACCTGGGAAAAGGTCAGACTCAGCAGACCCGGTTGACTGCCGTTGGCACCAAGGCCCTGGTAGAAGGCACCTTCACTCTCGGCGCGAGGCGAGAGCACGACCGAAGCCAGAGCGACAAAACCGGCAAAAGCGGGAAGAACGTAATCCATGTAATAACTCCCTGGAAGTTGAATGCGCTTAATGAAAATCAACCGTCAGGCATGGCCCCCTAGTGGAGACTGTCACGTCGACAGCCACATCATTCATGCCAATGATTAAAAAGACCAGGCCAAACTCAATAAACCATAAGTTTGGTTATCGTTCTGGGTATCAAACTGACTGGCGGGTCTGATAGATATAAGAGTAGGTCAACTTAAAACAGCGGTCTGGTCAGCACCTCGCGCCGCAGTGGACGCACATTAAGAAGCACCGCAGCCACCGCCGCAACAGCCGCTACCCCAACGCTGATGCCGGCGGGTGCGCCCCAGGCGTAGGCAAGCACAGTGATGCCGACCACCAGAATCAGCGACCAGAGCCACAGCTGAACGCGAAAATATGCCAGACCCAGCAAGACGGCCACACTGATATAAATTGTCATCATGATTTCTCCTGTGCAACGGATTCCAGGTGCTATTGCTTCATCGCCTCATCAGCTTTTTCAGACAGAGGCTGTATCCTGAGGTGAATGAAGATGTTGTTTGAGGCACTCAAAAGAAGAACACCTATTCAGACCATCCTGCTCCAGCCAGCTTGTCGTCGCAGCAAACCCGTCATCAATCAGAGCTCCGGCCGCTTGAAAATTGAGGGGATTGGTACGCAAGGGACATAAGGGGGGCACAACCGCAATCTTGGCCTGATCCCGATGGCCTTCCAGATCCTGTAGCAATTGCCTGGCAATAATCAGATTTAACGCGTGCAAGGCGATACTCAGGGCGCCCGTAGGAGGCAAAACCGGCTCACAAGTAAAGCCGGTCGGCAGGACAATCAGACGCGTTGCACCGAGCCTGATGGCGGTTGAAACCGGAGTGTGATTAGCCACTCCACCATCAATCAGGTAGCGACCGTCAATCTTAACCGGGGGGAAAACCCCGGGAATAGCGGCGCTGGCCAGCAAGGCGGAAAGAATGTCCCCGCGCTCAAGCACCACCTCTTCGCCGCTGACAAAATCGCTGGCAATAATATGAATCGGTACGTTCGCTTCCTGGAAATCACGGTAAGGCAAACGTCTGGACAGAAACTGGACAAAGACTTTTTCATCAAAAAGATGGGTTCGTTTACTTAAGAGGCTTCTTAATACACCAAACCAGGAGTAGTGGAATACCTCATCCCGGGTCAGGCTACGCCAGATTGCTTCGAGCCCCGCAACCCCCTGAGGCGAAGGGTCGGCGGCAAAGTAGGCGGCGTTGATCGCGCCGACGGATGAACCAACCAGTAAATCGGGCTGAACACCATGGAAAGCCAGGGCCTTGAGCATGCCGACCTGAATGGCGCCAAGACTGCCACCACCGGCAAAAATAAGAGCCGTCTTGTGATGAGTTCCCATGGTGAAAACCTCCCTCTTAAAGGTACATCAACCGGTTCATGGTCTTATGACCTAGACTTATCTGAATTCGCTGAAATTTTCCGGTCTGTTCAGGGACCAGTCGTAATCGATGTAACCTATCCGATCGGTCTGATCGATCTGCGGATGACGTTCTTCATCGGTATAGGCTTTGATAAATTGACGAATACTGCCGGCCGCTTCAATAAAATCATCTGCGTACCATTTGAACAATTCGGACAGCATCAGGGTGCGCCCGTCAATGTGTAACTGGCGTTGGGTCTTGAATGCACGAACCGTGTTGGCCGTCATCAGATCATTGGTGTTGGTTGGGGTATAAAGGTGTTTTCTTAAGGGCGGACAGCCGACCGATGCACAGTTGACCGCGTAATGAACGCGGGCGTCCTTCCACCCCTTGCGTTGGTACTCGCTACCGAGCAGAATATCTTTTTCGATGGCACTCAGGCTGTATTTTTTACCGCCGACAGTGAACAACTCCAGCTCAAAAACGTGCTTTTTTAAGGGATTATAGCGCCCGCCATAATCCCAGACGGAAGCGACCAGCTGTCCTTTAAGGGGATGGGTCAGAAGATGTTCGATCATGAAAAAATTATAGGCATTCAGCCAGAAGGCGATGGATTGATATTGTTCCGTCAGGCTACCGGGATTAAACTCGGCCAGGTTAGCTTTTTGCTGATTCAACAATGCGAACGTATCACTGTCAGCGAGGGCTTTTTCATAGTTAAAGGCTGATACCAGGCCACCTCCCGGCAGATCTTTTTCCACGACAAAACGCTGCAGTATCTCGGCATAGGGGGCATAGAGCCCTTCTAATTCACTATTGTCTTCAGCAACACCGGCCGTTGCTGAAAAAACCATCACCACCAAAAAAACCAACACCGGATACAACCAGTGCAAAAAACGCATACGTTCCTCCACAAGGTTATTTCTACAGATCAACGTTGATGCTTTCGCAAAAAAACATCAGGTTGGATGATAGGCTAAAAACGCCATATGCAAGGAGCGCCATTATTGAACAATGAGGAGTACTTACCTACGTCGAAGCAGTGAGCCGATGGCGGCAACGCAGCAGCTGGTGAGTTTTTGCGACGCCATCAACTTTGTTCAGGCACTAACAAGGGTTAACCGGTTTTGAGCCACCCCCGGTTCACCCCCGCCGCCAGGCGTGATATTTCTCCAGCCAGGCCAGCAGTTTTTCCGGGGCATGGGCTCGTTTCCACTCACCGGCCGTCATCTTGTTGGCTTCCGCCAGGGTCGGATAGGGGTGGATGGTGCCAAGAATCTTGTTCAAGCCCAGACCGTGCTTCATCGCCAGGATATATTCTGCAATCAGATCACCGGCGTGAGTACCAACAATGGTGACACCAAGGATTTTATCCTTGCCAGGTGGGGTGATAACCTTGACCCAGCCGTGGGTTTCCTCTTCGGCGATGGCGCGATCGAGCTCTTCCAGCTCAAAACGGGTCACTTCATAAGGGATTCCCTGGGCACGGGCGTCGGCTTCATTGAGGCCAACGCGGGCAACCTCGGGATCGGTAAAAGTACACCAGGGGATGACGCGATAATCAACGCGGAACTTCTTAACATCGCCAAACAACGCGTTGACGGCAGCATACCAGGCATGGTGCGCGGCGGTATGGGTAAACTGATAGGGGCCGGTAACATCACCGGCACAGAAGATATTGGGGATGTTGGTGCGCATGAAGGGATCGACGTCAACTGTACCACGGTCGTTCAGTCGGACGCCCAGATCTTCCAGGCCAAACCCGGCCACCCGCGCCTTGCGGCCGACGGCAACCAGCAATTGGTCAAAGGGGATCTCCACCCGTTCTCCCTGGTGCTCACAAACCAGAAGTTTGTCTTCGCCCCTGACAACCACCTCTTTAGCTGCGTGACTGGTCAGAACCTGCACCCCCTCAGTGACAAACCGTTCACGGACAAATTCGGCGACATCCGCATCCTCCCGCCCCATAATATGGGGAGCCATCTCAACCTGGGTCACCTGCGCACCAAATCGGGCGAAGGCTTGCGTCATTTCACAACCGATGGGACCACCGCCGAGCACCACCAGACGCTTTGGTAATTCCCGTAACTGCCAGAGGTTGTCCGAGGTCAGATAATCGACCTGATCCAGCCCCGGGATCGGTGGCACAAAGGGGGTAGCTCCGGTCGCGACGATAATGTTACGGGTGGTCAGGGTGCGGCCGTTCACTTCCACCGTATAAGGCGAGGTGATACGCGCTTCGCCTTTAATACAATCAACCCCGAGATCAGTGTAGCGTTCTACCGAATCATGGGGTTCAACCTTGGTTACGACCTGCTGCACCCGCTCCATCACCTCGGAAAAATCAAAATTGATATCCGTGCGGCGCAAGCCAAACTCACTGGCTCGGCGGCCATAGTTAAGAATTTTAGCCGACCGGATCAGAGCTTTACTCGGTACGCAGCCGGTATTCAGGCAATCGCCTCCCATCTTGTCGCGCTCAATCAGGGCGACTTTGGACTTCACCGCCGCAGCGATATAGGAACTGACCAGGCCGGCAGACCCGGCACCAAGAACGACAATATTGTAATCAAAGGTTTTCGGTCTGGGATAATCCTTCAGTCGTTTGCGTTTTTTCATCATATCCACTCCTA
>NZ_JCBCBS010000054.1:0-5719 GCF_059864205.1 Pelovirga sp. | reverse complement strand
AACAGTCTTTGATTTACTTTTGCTTTACCATTCACTCCCATCAAGAGGTGTTGCTATGTCGGTGATCAAAAAATACGGGTTTTGTGCTTTGCTGGTGTTGTTGTGTTTCGGTTGTGCCCCAAAGGAACGCCCGCGGATCCTTTTCCCGCCGCCGCCGGAGGTTTCACGGCTTGAATTCATCGGCGTCTATGCGTCGGAAAATGATTTTAAAAAAACGCCATTTCAGGAATTTACAGCCGGCATTCTCGGATCATCGGCACTGGCCAGGTTCAAATCTCCATATGGCGTAGTCAGTGATGGAGAGGGGAAAGTTTACGTCTCCGATATCCATTGGCGTAACCTGCGCGTCTATGATTTCAACGCCAAAACAGTCGAGTTCTATCTGTCTAGATCGGTCTTTACTTCCCCCGTCGGCCTGGCGCTCGATAGTCAGGGACGACTCTACGTGGCCGATGCGCAGAAGGGGAAGATCTTTGTCTTTGCGCCAGATCGAACGGTGCTCTTCACTTTCGGCACCCCCGAGGAAATCACCCGTCCCGCCTATCTGGCCATCAATGAAAAGCGCGGGCGCATCTATGTTTCCGATGGGCAATCACATCGCATCGTTGTTTATGATCTGGCTGGCAAACATTTGTTCAGTTTCGGCAAGCTGGGTGGTGGCCAGGGTAACTTTTATTCGCCTCAGGGAATAGCTTTCGGCCCGGACGGAAATCTTTATGTTGCCGATCAGTTTAATACCCTGGTGCAGGTATTCGATCCCGACGGGACGTTCGTACGGCAGTTCGGCAAACGCGGTGATCAGGTGTATCAGTTCGAGGCGCCAAAAGATGTGGCGTTTGATAGCGACGGCAACCTCTATGTGGTTGATGCCCGCCGCGGTCATATCCTGACCTATACCCCCGAAGGGCGCCTGCTGCTGGTGACGGGAGGGGGGAAGTTGACTTCGGCAGCGCTCGGTTTTTCCGCGCCGCGGTCGATTTTTATCGATCAGGACGACCGGATCTATGTCGCGGACCTGCTCAACAAACGTTTTTCGGTGTGGCAATACCTGAGTGAAGCCTATCTGCAGAAACGACCTGTGACCGAGGAAGATCGGGTGCGACTGGAAAACGTCCTGAAGGGAAAATAGCGACACCGTCAAATTACTTTATCCCAAGGTGTCAAATCACCGAACAAAGCCAAGGCGAGGGGGGGGGGAGCGGATCTGGAAAAATGTTAATCCGAAAAAAATTCTGTTATTACGTAGAGTTGTTTTCCAATTGGCACCGATTGCTTTTTGTGGCACAGCGTTTGCTACTCTATGGGATAGCAAAGACAAAAGAGCTTACTCCGGCAACGGTCAGGCTTCATGCTTTTTGCCAGGTTTGCTGGTTTTCTCCACGGAATGGTCCGGGGGAAAGATTTTAACAACCCCGTTATATTGGATAACGGGAAAACAGGAGGTACTAAAATGAAGAAGGTTCTCGTTCTGGTAGCAGCGCTGTCGCTGTTTGCCGCCCCCGCCATCGCCGGCATCGCCGGTACTGCACACGATCTCAGCACTGCTGGTGCTGGCACAGATGAAATCTGTGTGTTCTGTCACACCCCGCACGGCGCTGACATTACTGTCGCTGACGCCCCGCTGTGGAACCGTACTAACGTTTCTGCTACTGCAGTTTACAACACACCTACCCTTGATGCGACCATCACCGTTGGTTCTGTCAACAATACTGATGCTCCGTTGTGTCTCTCCTGTCATGACGGCGCATCTATCCAGGGTGTGCTGCAAAATCCGCCGAACGTTGGTACTTTTAATGCAGGGTCATTGACTGAAGTCGGTGCTAACGCCAACATCGGTGGCGACACTGAAAACCTGAGTAACGATCACCCGATCGGTTTTTCCTACACTGCCGTTGCTGCGGCTGACGGTGGTTCTGATACTGAAATTAGAGCCAAAGCTACTGCTGAAGCAACCCTGGGTGGTGGCACGGCTAATGGTGCACTTTCCTACGGTTCTGGCAACGACATGTGGTGTTCTTCCTGCCACGATGTGCATAACGATTCCATGAGCCCGTTCCTGCGCATCAGCAACTCCGGTTCGGCTCTGTGTCTGGCCTGTCACATCAAGTAATTGATTATCATCTGGTTTGATGTTATGGCGGAGACTGCGGTCTCCGCCATTTTTTTTGTCCGCTTGGACGGGTGCGGCTGCGCTGGCATAATGGCAGCTGTTCACTGTGTAAATGCGTAGTTTTGACCCTTTTTATGAGCCCGGTGGCCATGTCGCTGTGCCACTATGCTAATCGGCGTTCTGTCGCCGCTTCTCAAGGAGCTGTTTTCCGCCCCGTGCCCCCGAAAAGCCGTTAATTTTCAAGGAACGATAATTGCATCATGACTTGCTCGGTTTGTTGCGGATCTTTCCTTTGTCACAGTTAACGGTTGGCCGATTGCTTGAGTCGATGAAAAATTTGCGCCCCTACATCTTAACGCTCATACTGCTGTTTTTGCTCTGCCCGCCGGTAGCGGCAGACAACGGGCAGTTGCGTGGCGAGGTGATGCTCGACTATGCGGCATATTCGTCACAAGAGGGCGCTCAGGAAAATGAGCAGAGCCACTTTGCCAAGCGCCTGGGGCTTCTTTACAAAACGCAAGGCTCGTTGATGGAGGGACGGCTGGGTTCCTACGCTTGGCTGCTGGGGGGCGAGGCGGTGCAGTTAAGTACCACGGATGATCAATACGGGGTTGATGACAGCCTGGATACGCAGAAGATATATTACAATGCCGATGTTAAGCTTGCGCCCGCAGGGTTGCCGTTTCGCCTTCATCTTTTTGCCCACGACATGAAAAAGACCAGTTTTACCGATAATCGCGGCAGCACGAGCCAGGGTCTGTCGGGAAGACAGTTATTTTTCAGTGGTCAGCTGATCGATCCGAATATTTACTCCGATCTTTCCAACGGCTCAAGCAATACTGCCGGGTTCACTCTGTTGCTCGGCATCCGCAACGGCAGCTACCTCGGGCGCTACCGCGAAATGCTCTCGACCTTGCCTCGCTTGCTCATCGATTACAAGCAGATGATTAACAAGGATTTGAAAAGCTATACGCCGCAACACACCCGTAGCCGCGATCTGGCGTTTGTGTCGCTTAACAAGAAAGACAACTGGCTCCATTACCGCCTCTACGATTTTACCGATTATATCGACCCGCAAAACAACTATGAACGCAAACAGGTGATCCTCGGCGTCATCGATCCGACCCTGAACCGTAAATGGATCAACCTGACCAACTGGATTCAGCTCTCGACCGACCTCACCTATAGCCGCGAAACAAGGAATTTCTTTCAAAATGAGAGTAATGTGCAGGCGCTTGAACACCGTTATAATTACAACCTGTTTACCGCGATGACGCTCTCCAATCTGCGCGCCACTAATTACCTCTCCTTTGAGCGCAAACGCCGGGGGGATCAGATTACGCAAAGGCTTGACGTGCCGTTTAATCTTTCGTTTAAGCAAGATCGCGATACGTTGTGGCGCTTTAACTGGAAGACCAAAAAGGACAGCACGCAGCGCGCGGGGAGTCAACCTTTTATCGATACGACCAGTCATCACGCGCAGTTAAATCTTGAGACCTGGCGTTCCAGAAACTACATGCTGACCCTCGGACTCGATGCGGAGCAGACCCGCCGGATCGATGCCGATGTGACGGGCGCGGGATTTTCTCTGGAGATAGGGACACGCTCTGCCGGTCGCCGCCTGCGCGCTACGAGCAACGATTGCCGCCTGCGTCTCGAAAGCCGCTGGCTCAGCAGTGAATCCGTGACCGGGGGGACGCAGGAGCGGTTTGAGCAAAGGGCGCGGGTCAGTTACGAACAGCCAGTGACACAACGCTGGACGCTGGGTCTCAATAATTCGCTGTCTTACTCTACCGGTGACCAGGGGAGCATTCGCACCGAATCTATGGGTGGTTACAGTACATCCAGCCTTGATGGTCAGGCCCTGGAGAGCGAGGATTCGGTGCAGAACGAATTGCGGTTGTTTGCCAAACATATAGTGTCGAGGAATATGACGAATAGCGTGGAGTTCACATCCAATTGGTTGCGCGCGGGGAGCGTGCAGCAGAAAAATTATGAACTCGCCCAGCGTCTTGCGTATCGTGGCCGGGTTCTGGACGGATCGTTTGACAATCGTCTGAAAGGTGGTGATTTCGCTGGCGAGTCAACGGTTAATACCGGTTACCTCGATAGCTCGACGCAGCGGCAGGAGTGGATTTATACGCACACCAGCAGCCTTCGTTATCGACCGACCCGGGCTTTTGAAGCCGGTGTCTCGGTCGATTTGGCGTATGAAAAATATCGCCAGGGGGAAAGTCGCACGATCGGAAAATTTGAGCAGAATGCGCAGTATGCTGTGTGGGTGACGAACGGTGTGATTCGCAAGCTGGCTGCCTTTTCTGAAGGGTTGGCTTGGGAACGGATTGATCGCGATGGTTCAGAGCAGATGGTGCAGTCGCTGCAACTGCGAGCCGAATATTTTCCCCGCCACAGCATTTTTATGGGGAGTTCGGTCACCTATCAAACACTAACGGACACCGCTGCTAACGGCAGTAACGACAGTGATCGCATCATCGGGAGGGCCTGGGCGGGGGTTGCATACAGTAAATTCAAGTTTGATATCAATTACGCCTACGGGTTCAGACCGGAAACGGATGCTGCTGAAGAACGTACAGAAAAACGCATTCAGGTGCGGGTGACCAAGATTATTTGAGTAACGCGTGGAATGAAGGGGATGGAGTGTAAAATTCATGGATGTATCGCTGGTTATCCCGGTTTATAACGAGGAAGAAAATATTGCGCCGCTGTGCCGTGAGGTATCAGCGGCGCTCGATACAATTGCCGGAAAGGTCGAGGCAGTATTGGTCGACGATGGCAGCTGCGATCAGTCGTTCACCCTGCTGGCGCGCTGTGCCGCCGACGACATGCGCCTTAAGGTGGTGCGGCTGCGGCGCAATTTTGGTCAGACAGCGGCGCTGGCGGCGGGGATCGCGGCGGCCAGCGGGGCGGTGCTGGTGACCCTCGATGCCGACCTGCAAAACGACCCGGCGGATATCCCGCGCATGCTGGCCAAAATAGATGAAGGGTTCGATGTGGTTTCCGGCTGGCGGCGCAAACGCGAAGATGCTTTTGTCAGCCGCAAGCTGCCATCGCTGCTCGCCAACCGGCTGATTTCGGTATTGACCGGGGTCGCCCTGCACGACTACGGCTGCACCCTCAAGGCGTATCGCCGCGAGGTGCTGGAGCATGTCAATCTCTACGGTGAGCTGCACCGGTTTGTCCCGGCGCTGGCCAGCCAGGTCGGCGCCAGGATCACCGAGATGGAAGTTAACCACCGGCCACGTCTGGCCGGGACGAGCAAGTATGGTATCGACCGCACCCTGCGCGTGGTGCTCGACCTGATCACCGTCAAGTTTCTCCTCAACTACGCCACCCGCCCGATGCAGCTCTTTGGCAAATGGGGGTTCGGCGCGTTTTGTCTGGGCGGCATTGCCGGGGCGACGGTCATTTATATGAAGTTTTTCGACAGCCTGCCAATGAACCGCAATCCCCTCACCATTCTTACCGCTTTCCTCTTCTTTACCGCCATCCAGTTTATTGTCATGGGCCTGCTCGGCGAACTGATGACCCGCACCTATCACGAGGTGCAGAACAAACCGGTCTATACCGTGCGGGAGACGGTGAATCTTT
>NZ_JCBCBS010000053.1:0-3779 GCF_059864205.1 Pelovirga sp. | reverse complement strand
CTACAAACCCTGGATTGCCAGAAAATTTCTGCTCGGATAGCCAAGCGAGATTTTCGTGATTTTATGGTCGTATTTTTGGGGTAAGCTGATTTTTTAATGCTCAGTATCACCGGTGATAGACTGCAGTGTAACGATGAAGTTGGCAACAGAAGTATGCTACCTCAGGCTGCGACAAGCTTTTTAACCCTTAGCTCTTTACGATACTGCTCAGCATGCCAGAGTTCATATTGAGACTGCTGGTTCAGCCAACTTTCTGCCGAAGTATCAAACGCAATAGAAAGCCGTATAGCCATCTCGGGACTAATACCAGCCTTGCCGTTAAGCACAGCACTCAAAGTTTTCCGGCTTACCCCCAACGCTTCAGCCGCCGCCGTAACTGTCAGACCAAGGGGATCCAAGCAAAGCTCGCGCAATACTTCACCAGGGTGGGGTGGATTGTGCATCAACATAAAAAACTCCTTTAATGGTAATCCTCATAATTGACTATCTCGGCATCTCCGTTCTCAATCCGAAACGTCACTCGCCAGTTACCACTGACTGTCACTGACCAAATTCCGGTTCGATTTCCCGAGAGTTCATGCAATCGAAGGCCAGGTAGATCCATATCTTTGGCATCTGACGCTGCATTCAGCCGACCGAGAATAAGTCGAAGCCTCTTAGCATGAATGACCTGAATCCCTGCGGTGCTGCCGGACTTGAAGAATTTGGCCAAACCTTTGTGTTTGAAGCTGCGAATCATTTTGTAACCGTACCCCGTAACGTGTCGGGTGTCAACGAGACGAAAGAATTTTTTTTCGCACAGTAGTCGTCAAAAGCCTTTTATTGCCGGAAATCAATACAAGCAATATATGACAGTCTTTGCCAGTCTGACTAATCGAACTTAAAGATTAGTGGTTGCGGAAGCAATACCGACGGGTGTCGTAAATAGAGCGCATTATGAGAAAATCACTGGGATCGTCCATTGGGGGCTATTTGCGTCCGAAAAACCGTGAATTCTAGGACAGGTTGCTTCACTGGTTGCGAAAAGCGGTGGTGAAGAGAAGGTTCGGCCTACTATTGCCTCGATTTGATTTTATTTTTGTAAAGCGCCCAGCAGTGTAAAATGCTCTGAACCACGGTCAGTCGCACATAGGTTCTGATATTCACTTTTTTCTGGAACAACCGCACTCAAATACGAAGTTGCACTATTTTATCGTCCGGCCGTCTTCTAAAATATCGGTCTCCATCTGTTTGATCTCGTACTCCATGGCCCGATAACCGCGCTGGCGTTTGTCCCACATGCGGGAAAGCTGAAGCTGATCAACCTCAACATAGTCATAGATGCGCACATCCTGCTTCTCGGCGTGTTCTCGGTGCAGGCGCCCTGCGTATTGCTGCAAGGTTCCCTTCCAAGAGATCGGCATGGCCAACACCAGCGTGTCGAGTGGAGGGTGGTCGAAACCTTCACCAATAAGGCGGCCGGTGGCAAGCAAAACCCTGGGTGCAGACTCCTCCAATACATCCAGTTCCGCAATGACCGCCGTCCGCTGTTTTTTCGACAAGCGTCCATGGAGAACAAAGCAGTGTTCAATCTCGTTCTCCAGCGCCGCCTGCAACAGCGGTAGATGATCTGTGCGCTCGGTGAGCACCAACACCTTGCGTCCTTCCCGATAGGCGGCCAGGACATTTCCGGCGATGCGTTGGTTGCGCTTCGCATCGTTGGCAAGGATGCGGAACACCTCCTGAATCGGTGAATTCGGCGGGATCTCTGGCGCGGGCAACATTTGCGGCCATACTTCCAGTCGTGCCGGGGCGGTTTCCGGTTTAGCTGCGCTGTGCCGTATCGGCCCGCACTGCATGAAGATAATCGGCTGATGACCGTCTCGCCGTATCGGCGTGGCGGTCAGACCCACAATAAATTTCGCCTTGGCTTGTTTGAGAATTGCCTCGAAAGAGACGGCCGACAGGTGGTGACATTCGTCGATGATGATCTGTCCGTACTGGTCGAGCAGTGTATCTAGGTCTTCTCGTCGTGAAAGCGACTGTATAACGGCAATGTCGATCATGCCGGAAGGCTTCTTCTTGCCGCCACCGATGACTCCCAGGCATCCTTTTGGGAACTCAAGAAATCCCGTCAACCGCTCCTGCCACTGGCGCATCAGCTCGGTGCGATGCATCAGTACCAGTGTGCTGACCTTGCGCCGAGCGATCAGGGTGGCGGCGGTAACGGTCTTGCCTTTGACCGACTCCCACCGCTGGGGGTATATATCCTCACGTCCCCTGAATAGACGACGGAACAGGGTGATCTTGGTATCGGTAGTGAGATGTGCTGGGACTGATACGGATTGCGTTGAGGCGGGAGCGGGTTCAGAGATAGTCGGTTCTTCGCAGGGAATACCGTGCTGGATCAGCAGGTTCTTGAGGCGGGCGTTCTCATCGCGCAACAAACACAGTTCATCTTGGTCATTCAGCCCTTGGTTACTCCTCGCCAAATCCATACTTCGCCATTAAATCATCCATATCATCACCAACACCCCAACCCCAGTTGTGACCTTCATGCCTGACGCGCTCAAGTCGCTCAATAAGGACGTCTTGCTGGCGGGTATCAAGCACCAAAATCGTCCTTAACGCCTGTTCAAACATCCTCACCAAGGCATCAAAATAGCCCTCATCGTCCATACCACAACTGCCGAGCATATCTGTACAGGATTCGCAGTAGAACACCGTCAACTCGGCAATCCCCTCCGGGCGCCCAACAGCTTTTTTATAATCGGAGATTGCCCTTTTAGCCTTGGCGACAGAATAATCCTGGTTACACATCACATCCGGAAAAACCCAACGATCAATTGTCGATTTGTAGGGTTCAAGCACATCGTCAACGAGATCGAAACGGGCATGGAGAAAAGCCTGATTTTCCTTTTTGGCGGCGTAGAGATCCTGGATCAGGCCGAGCAGCGCCGGTCGGTCGAGGTCAGCAAGCTGGCGCTTGAGGTCACTCCATGTCGGTTTTTTCTTGTTCGATTTTTTCATAGGCACCGTTATTTACTCTTGATGGCCCGAAAAGGCCGAGTCATCAGCCAGATGCAGATAAATGCTGCATTACCAGAAAATCCCGTCCGGGTCGTCAATTGTGTGATAATCAGGCTCCTTTCCTAACCTCCCTGATAGAGCACAAGGCGTTTTCCTATCTCGTCAGCCTCGTTTGGGTCGAGAAAGGCATTTGTCAGGTTTAGTTGCCGTCTGGCTTCTTCAAAATCATCCCAGTTCACACTGCGAGTGTATCTCTGAGCAAAATCCAGGGTGCGGATAATTGGTTCTGGCACACCATTATGAGTCAGGACCTTTAGAGAAGAGAGATAGTTGTTTCTGAATACTGTTGGAATGATAATCCTTTGTTCTCCAGTAGCTACCAGCTCCGCATTCATCATAATGCGTGCTGTTCGTCCGTTTCCATCAGTAAAGGGATGGATTTCGCTGATCAAAAACATCATGAACACTGCGCGGGAGAAGGGAATCTCCAAAGAACGATAGATTTCAAATCCCTTCTCAAGGGTTCCTCCAACCAATTCCGGGGCAACGAAAAGGGTTGTCCCTGCCTGGTTGTTTTTTTCTTTAAACCGTCCTGGAAGTTTATCCGGGCGCAGCTGCATCAACACCGCGTGTCGGGATGTTAATATCCGCTTCAATTCATCCGGTTTCTTCGGCAGCTTTGCCATTTCTGATTCGTCAGAAACAATGCGAAAGGTTCCCAGAACATCGTGCGCATCCTCTGGCCTGTCACTAGGGATGTGCCCTGCAAA
>NZ_JCBCBS010000039.1:0-1100 GCF_059864205.1 Pelovirga sp. | reverse complement strand
CGAATTTTTATGAAAAGCGCCCTCTTCTTACGCTCGACATCAACAATGCGGCAAATAGCCGTTGTCGAAAGGCCAAGATGAGCGGCTATTGATGATTGATAGAACCCATCCATGAATGCCTGATAGATAGATGTGTTACGTTCTTCTATGTCGCCTGATCCACTACAGAAGTAATCACTTAAAACACGAGCTTCCGCCGATTTGACATCCCGACCACATTGCTCAAGACGCTGGTTTTCAAATTGCGTCAAACGATCCAACCCCGCCGCATTCAAGGGCACCAGCCACGCGCATAAATCTTTTGTATACAGGCTCGAGCCGGTCAACACACTTGTATGAGATGAGTGCTTAACAAACCAGGCAGAGGCATACCGATAGTCACCAATATGATCAACTAAACCAGCCCTTAACGGATTCATTTCTATGTAGCGCAGTAACAACCAAAAGTATTGTTCATCATGAACGAACCAGGACTTATAACGCCCTTGCCACAACGGACCGGTCCTGTTTGTTTTCGCATTATAATACTCAGCGTAGCGCGAATTGATGTAACGTATCGCCAGTGACAAATTGTCCCTGGATGTTTCAATCAGCAAGTGATAGTGGTTGTCAAGAAGACAAAAGGCATGAACGGTGAACCGATAAATCCCGCGTGACAAATCAAGCAATTCTAAAAATTTCTCTTTATCTTCTGTCGTTGGTAAAACACTTTCGCGATTCACCCCACGATTGAGGATATGGTAGCAACCGGGGATGGTAATACGAGGCTTTCTGGGCATGACAACTCCTTACAATGAGGAGTCATCATAACACAAAATGAGTAAACAGTGAACACCTGACCCCTCAGGGGTTTATACTCAGTACTATCTTTTCTCAGTACTCTGTTTCATCACTCGCTCCACAACCTTAATTGTTTTTTCGATATCACTTTCGCGCAGGGTCGGGTGCACCAGGAACATCAGGCTGGTGTCGCCAAGCTCACGCGCAACCGGCAGCCGGTGGTCAGGACCGAGGCCGGCATCAGCAAAAGATTTTTCGCGGTAGATTTCGCTGCAACTGCCGGAGAAGCAGGGGATGCCTTCGGCGTTGATGGCGCTAGA
>NZ_JCBCBS010000021.1:0-46941 GCF_059864205.1 Pelovirga sp. | reverse complement strand
TGCCGTGCCCCTACTGGTCACCACCGAGTTGATACTTTTCCAGCTTGTAGCGCAAGGTGCCGCGCGGTACGTTGAGGATGCGCGCGGTTTTGGCAACATTCCCGCCTGAAATGGTAAACGCTTTTTCCACCAGTTCCTGTTCAAAGCGATCGATAACATCTTCGAGAAAAATTCCTTCCGGGGGAATATCGCAATGTACCGGTAGAGCGCTTTGTGGTGCCTCACCCCAGATTTCGCGGGGCAACTGCGCCGGCTGGATGACCTCGACATCATTCATGATACAGATGCGCTCAACCACGTTGCGTAGTTCACGCACATTGCCGGGCCAATGATAGCGCAGCATCAGTTCAAGGGCTTCACGACTGAAAGAACGCATCTTTTTCTTGAAATTGAGGCTGAAGTGTTGAAGAAAGTGCTCCAGCAAAATCGGGATATCTTCGCGTCGCTCACGTAATGGCGGAATATGAATGGGGAAAACATTTAACCGATAGTAAAGATCCTCACGAAATTCTCTGCGTTCAATAGCATTTTTCAAATCAGCGTTAGTCGCAGCAATAATACGGACATTGATATCAATGTTACGATTGCCACCTAAACGACGGATCTTTCTATCCTCGAGAACTCGCAACAGCTTAACCTGCAAGCCAAGGTCCATCTCACCGATCTCATCGAGAAAAATGGTTCCCCCGTCCGATTCTTCAAATAGTCCGATCTTACGGTTTTTCGCATCGGTAAAAGCACCTCGTTCATGACCAAAAAGTTCTGTTTCCAGCAGGTTAAAAGGGAGTGATCCACAATTGATTTCAATAAAAGGATGAGCGCAGCGGGGTGACAGATTATGAATTGCCTGGGCGACCAGCTCTTTGCCGGTGCCACTGTCACCGGTTAACAGCACCGTTGAGGTTTCATGCTTTGCTACCTCACGAATCTGCCGGAAAATCTGCATCAGTTGCGGACTGTTGCCAACCATATTGATACCATCAGCATCGCGTGACAAGCGCTTGACCTTACGGCGCAGGCTTTGTGTTTCCAGAGCCAGTTTGACAATCAGCTGGATGGCGTCGGCTTTGAATGGTTTTTTTATGTAGTCGTAGGCACCAAACTTGAGAGCTTCAACGGCACTTTCAACCGTACCGTAGCCGGTAATAATAATGACCAGCAATTCCGGATCGATATCGCGCAGCGAGCGTAGCACATCAAGCCCCCTGCTGCTGCCGAGATTCAGGTCGAGCAAAACCAGTCCGATTTCATCTTCAGTAACGATATTGATAGCCTCAGCGGCACTGCCGGTCGAACAGGTTCGATAGCCGTCATCGGATAATATCCGTTCCAGATTTTCACGAATAAACGCCTCATCATCAACTATCAGAATTTTTTCCATGCTGTTCCTCCACATTCATATTGTGGCGCAACAATATCCTTATTCCTGCCCTCTGTGCAAACCAAAATGGTGAATTTTCGCCAGTAAAAAAGAGGGGAAATCAAGTTGTTTCTTCGGCCAAAGGGATGGGGTCGGAGCTTAAGGGGATGATGATCTGAACGCGGGTACCCTGTAGCAGCTTACTATCGATCTGGATATCGCCGCCATGCTCGGTGATAATATTGTGACAAATCGACAGACCCAGTCCAGTGCCATGCCCTTTCGTCGTAAAAAAAGGTTCAAACACCAGGGGCAACTGGTCAGCAGAGATTCCTTCGCCATTATCGGCAATGGTGATCATGATATTGTCGTCATGGAGTTCAGCACGGATCGTCAGCACGCCCCCTCCGGGCATGGCATCCAGGGCATTGTTGACCAGATTGAGGATCACCTGCTTAATCCGGTCGGCATCTAACAACAGATCAGGCAAATTGCCGGCAATATGTTCATCAATTGTGACCTGCTGACGCTGACACTGGTTGCGTAGCAAAAAAATGGAATCACGCAACACCCCATCTATGCGCCCATCATGCAGTTTAGGGGGTTTGGCGGCAGAAAATCGCAGCATCTGTGACACCAGCGATTCGAGGCGCTCAATTTCTTCGAGAGCGCGACGGATCAGCAACTGATCGGCTTGCTGGCCAAGCAGGCGATCATGCAATTCGTCGAGCAGCAAACTGACGCCTGTCAGCGGATTACGCACCTCATGAGCAATGCCGGCTGACATCCGCCCCAGGGATGCCAAACGATCCATGCGCGCCATCTGATGGCGCATGTTCACCCGCTCCGTGAGATCCTCTATGGTCAACAGCCACCCATCTTCCTGGCGAAAGCTCAAAGGAAAAAGTGCCAGTCGATAAGTCAGCTTACGACCATGACGCTCAACCGGTACATAAAGCGGACGGGAGTTTATGCTGCTGCAATCACGGTTATTAAACCAGCCTTCAAGTACATGTTTAAATTCCGGCCAGTCACGCAACAGCTGTTGCCAGTGCGGTTCGCCGGTCGGTCGCGGCATATCGAGAATACGACAGGCCGGACCATTGGCTGATGTTACCCGCTCCTCTGAATCAAAGGTGATGAGGCCGGTTTCAATATTTTCAAACAAGGTGTTTTTAAAATTCCGTTCCGAGATGATTTCTTTACGGGAACGGCGCAAGGCTTGCATCGTGCGCAGAAGTCGTTCTCGCCGCCGACTTAATTCTTCTACCATCTGATTAAAGGAATTCGCCAATTCACCAACTTCATCATTGGATTTGACATCCACTTTTACCCGCAACTCCTTACCACTGGTCATTTTGCGTGTGCCATCGGTCAGTAATTTGATCGGACGGGCAATGTTATTGGAAAGGAGATAGGCAACAAAAGCGACAAACATGACGGTAACCGAAATAACCAGCCAGGACTGCATCAAGTAGTTATTGATTTCATTTTGAATCAGCAGGGCGGTCGAAGTGGCGGGCAAATGAAACAGATCGATTTCAGCACCGATAGTGACACCGCCGAACACACCAGATTGCTGATAAACACCGTTACGATAGAGGATCGGTGCGTAGGCCATGATCTTGTGTGACCCACCTACGTTGATGGTTGACAACACACCTGACTCGCCGCGTCGAACCAACTCGGCAACCTTGGGATAATTTGGATGGACAAAAGCGGCGGTCAGTAAATTGAAAGGAATTCTGCCGGCGTCAATGACGTCCTGAGGTGTATCGACAGTATAAGCGGATACCAGTTCACCAGTGACATCAAAGCCACGAAGATTCCAGAATTTAGGATGGGTAATCATCCACCCTTCATCATCAAACATGAATGCGTAATTTCCACTTTCATAGGACGGGAACACCGCATCCTGATCATCTATCGGGGAGATGTGCTGAGTGAAGGTCATCAGGTGACGATGATCAAGGGATAGAACTACTACCCCCTGCCATTCTCCCTGGCTGTAGACCGGAGTAGCAAAACGGATAACCCCAACGTATTTTTTGCCTTCTATCGCCTCAAGGGGATCAGCTGCACCCTGCAGTTGCTCATCGCGGGAAACATGCCAACCGGTAAGGTGGGTCGTCCAGATTTGACCAGGGAGAAGACGCGCTGCCTGCAGAAAATAATCTTCCCCAGGATATGTGGTTTGGTTACGATCGGTAATAACTCTTAATCGTTCACTGGGAAATCCGTTAACAATTCTGACCCGCTCCTGGCCAGTTGGATCGATAAAGGCCAGCTCACTGTAAAGTGGAATATTTTCACGAATTTCTATTGGATTACTGTTACTGCCACCACGATACCAGATCTCACGTTGGTGATTATTACCAAATTTCTGATAATTCTCCTGATCAGGGGTCAAGAGTGCCAGATCAAGAAGATTCCCTTCGATTTGCTGGAGAAAAACAGTTACCTGGTCGGCAACCATCTGGGTTCTTTTTTCCAGCGCTTTGGTCGCCTGCGTGTCGAGGGTTTCGGTGGTACGCTGACGTAGTAAATCTTCAACCAGGCGCAAGCTGTGGTGTGAATTGAATAAGAGCAATATCAGCGGCACCAGTGCTAATAGCAGCAGGGCACCCAGCACCTTGGAATGAAGTTTTATTTTTAGCATGTTGAGAATATAAACCAAAAATCAGACCGGCAGACAATTACCACGATCAGCTAAGCACGGACGCGATAGGAGGATGGCTGTGCAGCGACAGTTATTTGCAGCGGGAAACAACGTAATCAGCCAATTGAAACAGCGCCTGCCGGGTCTGTGAATCGGGAAATATTTCCAGCAAATCTTTGGCCCGTTCAATTCGTTGCAACGCTTTGTTGCGCGTATAGGCAATCCCCCCCTTTTCTTCGATCAGGCGGCAGACATAATCGAGATCAACAGGTGCCAGTTGTTCCGCCTCAACAATCCGTGAAATTTCCGAACGTTCCGTTGACAAACAACTGTTATAGGCATGGATCAAAGGCAGAGTCATTTTACCTTCAAACAGGTCATGTCCCCTCTCTTTGCCGAATTCTTGTTGATCTGCGACATAATCAAGGGCGTCATCCATGAGCTGAAATGCCGTACCAATTTCCAGCCCGAATTCACGCAAGGCGGCTTCCTTTTCAGGTTCAACCCCCGCAAGAACCGCTCCCACCTGACAGGATGCAGCAATCAGGATCGCCGTTTTGTCGCGTACGACCTGCAGATAGCGGGTCTCATCAACGTCGAGATCACAGGTGTTGATAAGCTGCAGAATTTCCCCTTCCGCCAGTTGCGTTGTGGTATCGGCAAGAAGCTTTAAAATACGCAGGCTGTTGGAGCCAACCATCACAGAAAAGGATTTTGCAAAGAGAAAATCACCAACCAGCACAGAAGCCTGATTGCCCCAGACGGAGTTTGCCGAACGGTTGCCTCGACGCAAGTTAGCGCTGTCGACGACATCATCATGAAGCAAGGTTGCGGTGTGAATAAACTCCACCACCCCGGCAAGATCAATGTGTTTATCTCCCTGATAGCCGCACAAACGGGCACTCAACAGCAGCAGCATCGGCCGCAATCGCTTGCCGCCACTCGACAAAACGTACTGTCCGACCTGGCCGATCAACTCAACATCAGAAGTCAGGTGGTTTTTGATCTGCTCTTCAACCGCCTGCATCTCATCTTTAATCAGGGCTATAACTGTATCCATAGTTTCTTGTCTTTCCGGAACCTAAGCTATGCCAGGCGGCACAAAAAAAAGAGGTCAGTTAAAACCTGATGCCCTCGCAAAAAGCATCAGGTTGGATGGCTAAGCTCAAAGCGCCAACTGCAAGGCGCGCGATTATTGAGCAATGAGACGTACTTACCTGCGTCGCAGCAGTGAGAAGATGGCGACTGTTTTTAGACTGGCGCAGCAGTTGGTGAGTTGTTGCGCCGCCGGCAAAACTTCGGCATTCTAAAAAGGACCCCTGACAAAGTCAAATTCATTTGTCCAGGGCAGGTTCCAGCAGCGGATCTTCTCCAGTTGCCATCGGAACAAAACGAAAACGAACATTATCCCAGCGATAAGAACCTGAATGCCAGATCTGCTCAACCAGATACCATTCATCATCGAGCTCTGATGTGGTTTCTGTCAACTCGGAAAAAATAAGAATCTCCATGTCATCGATCACATAGTTGGCGTTGGTATCGGCCCAGTGAAATGGTCTGATACGAGTATGTTGATCTGCTGTTACCGGCAAGACAGACTGCTTACCATCAGGGTTGGCAATCATTTCACCGCTGATGGTTATTTTCTTTTCTAATGATTCATCGTTCGGTACACCAAGGCGGTAGTAAAGGTGCAGAGGGGTTTGGGGATTGCGGAAAATCCATCTGGCAACGCCGCTCGCCGGATCGACACTGGAAGCCTCAGGTTCAGAAGAAATAAATTCCCAGCCTGGTGGAAACTCCTCTTTAAGAATCATACCCTTTAAGGGGGTATCAGCTGAAAGAACAACTTGAACCAGCAGTTCATGCCCTGGTGCTACATGAAGCGGGAGAAGTCTCTGGGCCTGCAGCTTAGGATCAAAGGGTGGACTTTGCGGCATAAAATATAACCAGGCAAGCAGCAGGATCGCAACAAGGATTAACCCAAGCGGCAAAAATTTGATGATTGTCATCCTGGTAGGTTGATGTTCTTGTTCCGGTTGATCCTGCACCTCTTTTTTGAGGATTTCCTCAAGGTCAACTTCAAGTGCCTCTGCCAGCTTCACGGCATTATCGCGTCTGATGGTGGGATAACGGTTGTTTTCCCAACGTGAAACAGTATCGGTGGTAACCCCGACTACCTTGGATACATACAATTGTGTCAGGCGTTTTTCTTCGCGGATACGTCGTAATGATGTACCGTCAACTGCGACCGATGATGAATCTAATAAATTCATAGCGTATTTAACCGCTTCCTTCTTGCTCAATCAGCGGAGTCTAACAGAATCCCAGTGTTACTATAACCCACTGAAGTCATTTGATTTACTACCTGAATATGATCACAACCAGGACTTAAATTATTTTACTATAATTATTTTTATTTTTTAGTTGAAATTAATTGTTTAACGTTTATAATAACAACCAGGAACAAATAAAAAACTGCTTAGCCCCGCGTTCCCCCTCCTGGCGCGGGGCATTTTTTGCCCAGTAGCACCTACAACCCCTTAAATACCTTCATTAAATGCGGAACAAGCTGTTTTTTCCGCGACATTACCCCCTTGAGGCGGTAAAGATTGTCTGCTTCCTGAGGATAGCCAATAACATAGGGCAATTCACTGGGGCCGCAAGTCAGCAGACAACTTGTCTCCATAACAATATCAGTAATCAGCAATGCAGCCAGTTCATATCCTTTTTCCGCACGAATAGCCGCCAACTCGCTGGCCAGCTCCTGCTGGCGTGCATAGAAGGTATGAAAATTGACCACTTCCACCTGTCCCAGACCAAGCAAATAATTGCCGGCGGCATATTCCTTGAAATCGGTAAAAATCAGTTTGCGCGCCGGAGCACCACTGGCCATCAAACTACCAGCGGCAAACAGTCTGGCACCAAAGTCGGTATGTTCAAGACCGGACAAGTTTTCAAGCCAGGGAACCAGTTGACGATCGACTTCTGTGGTGGTTGGCGATTTCAAAATCAGGGTGTCGGATAACAGACCGGCCAGAAGCAGACCGGCAATTGAAGGATCAGGGGTCAGACCCGCCTGCTGATAAAGGGTTGCTACCAGCGAACAGGTACTGCCAAGGGGCTGATTGATAAAGCGGATTGGTTGATCCGTATGGAAGTTCCCGAGGCGATGGTGATCTATTACTTCAAGAATGTCCACCTTGTCAGCGCCTGGCACAGCTTGTGACAATTCATTATGATCGACAAGGATTAATTTTACCGGTGAACTTTTAATCAGATGACTCTTGGTTGCGACACCAACGATCTTTTTATCACCGGCACAGACGATGGCACCTGACTGTTTGCCGTGCATCAGCTTAACTCGTAATTCATCAAGCAGATCATCGGGCCTGACCGTAATAAAATCGGGATCTGCCAACTCCTTAACTGGTGTCGCCATCCGCGTCAGCCAAACTGAGTTGGCCGTGTCATAATCACTGACCAGGATAGATACCTGATTGTCCCGGGCCAGCTCAATCAGTTCAGCATCAATCGCTCCTCCCCCGCTGACAATTAACAATCGCACGCCGGCCTCAATAGCCCGGCGTTGTATACCAGGACGATCAGCGGTTATCAACACCGCTCGTGATGGATCCATTTCCCTGACCCAGCAATCAAAACTGGATTCACGTCTGGCACCAACGTAGAGGTTAAGATCTTCAACCACATCAGCAGCGACAAGATTGACCTCAACAGCGCTGAGACAACGCTGAATGGAACGTAAAGAGACCTTGATCCTCCGCATTTTGTCTGGATCTGTCGGCACCAGAAAAAATTCTGTGGCACGCTTCAGGAGCAGCAACCCTTGTGCTGTGCCCGCGTCATCGATCACCGGCAACATACGAATATGATGTTGATGATAGAGTTCAATAGCTCGCGACATCGGTTCATCCTGGTGAATAGTAATAGCCTTTTCCGTCACCACGTCCTTGATACGGGGATGAACATCGGACAACAGAATCGGCACATCAATCGCCAGCTCATCCAGAACGAACTGTGTCTGCTGATTGATATTTCCGGCGCGCGCCGCCTGCACGCCTGAAATTCCCTGGCTACGTCGCAATTGAGCGTAAGCCAGGGCACTGCAGATGGAATCAGTATCAGGATTACGGTGACCAACGACATAAATAACTGAATTTGTTTTCATAAAAAATCCACACCATAAAAGGGCTCATTCGCTGCGCAATTCACCGTACAAGTCGCCAACCCCTGCTGATTTGTTGATATATCCCTGTTGTAGACGCACTTCACTATCAAAACCGGTAAAAACATCATTATTACGACTCGTAGCAAATCCATAAAACAAGAACAAAACGATGATCAACACGAAGTTTATTGTTATTTTTTCACCATGTAAAAATGAGATATCATTGAATTTATGACTATTGACCTGAGATGAATTAATCGTCTAATCTATATATATTCAAAACCATAGCGGAGAATAATGATGGCGCAAACACCTTCAAGTACCCCTTTTGAAAGCGAAATTGATTATGACCGAGAATCTGAGATCCTCAAGGTTCTCGGCCATCCAATACGCCTTAAAATTGTTGCCGGACTCATTTCCCAGGCCTGCAACGTTAAAAAAATATGGGAATGCCTGGGTTTGCCGCAGGCTACTGTTTCACAGCATCTGGCATTGCTAAAAAACAAAAATATCATCATCGGTCGGCGCGAAGGTGTCGAGGTTTATTACCAGGTTACCTCACCGGAAGCGATCCGCATCGTGACCGCACTGCTGCAACATTTGCCTACAGCCAAATAATCGAGCTTCATGCCGGCACAAAGAAAAAAACGGTCGTTCTGTAAAGACGACCGTTTTTTTTCTTTGTGCGCAAAAAAATCTATCTGCTGATCAACGTCGCTCCAGAAAAGACAAAAGCTCGTTTCACCATCCGTGCTTTACGCTCTCCAGAGCACATAGCGCGAAGATAAAACCAGGTTTTTCTGCATTCCTTTGTCCCCTCAACGGCTCAGCCAGGGGTTTTATGCCCGAACCAATAGCCTGAGTGAAGTGAATAGCCGGGAAAAACTATTTACCAGAACGGATAGCCGCAACGGTCTTGCCACGAATGCCCCAATTCTCCGGGGGTATCTCTTCGATGACTACATGAGTGGCTTCGGGATTTTTACCTAGCACTTCTTTCAAAACAAGGGTAATCCGATCCATGAGTTCTTCTTTTTTTTCTGCGCTGATTCCTTCAACTGTACGAACAGTAACAACCGGCATGTGCTTCTCCTTTCGTTAAACGGACGCTTAAACGGTGATTATAGCGCCTGCAGTGAAAGAATCAAGGACCAAATCTCTTCAGGAGCCAACAAAACAGTCTCAGGCAGGTGGGTATTTTTGCTCCTGCGCCAGCGCAGACTTTGGTTTTCACCCGTGTCATCAGGTATAATAAAAGTTAAACTTCTACCTGGTGGAGCTACCAATGCGAGTCATCATTCTACTGTTCCTCATCTTTTTGACTGGCTGTGCCAGTCGTGGCACTCTGGTCTGGCAACATTCCGAAGGCTATGGCGACCAGCAATTACAACAGGCACAAAAAGAGTGTCGCCAAATCGCTCAACGCGAGGCTCGCTACCCCTACCCCTACTATTATTACGGCGATTCCCTCTTCCCTTTCTATCGCCCTTTTTATTATCAGGATAGGCATTATTATGCTGAAGATTGGATCTGGCGCGATCACTTTACGCAAATGCGCTACCAGGAAGAGTTAAGCAGACTCTACCGCGTCTGCATGGAGGCTAAAGGGTGGCGGCTGGTCCGCCTCCCCCCTGCGGGAGCCTGATATTAATCTCTGCAACCCCATCCTGCACCCCCCACCGAACACCAGCAATTTTCTATTGCCTGGCGTCTTTATTAGTCTGCTTGCCGGATTTTTGCTGATTCCAGCCGTTTTTTTACCTCTTTCATATCCTCCCAGACCAGTTTTTTTTCTGCTGGTGACCGGAGCAGATATGCCGGATGAAAGGTCGGCATCAGCGCTGACCCGGCATAAGTATACCAATGACCACGCAAGCGACTGATCGGTGTCTCGACCCCTAACAGGGTCTGGCTGGCAAAGCGTCCCAACGCCACAATAACCTTGGGTTTCAGCAGTGCCGGCTGGCGCTTGAGATAGGGCTCACAAGCCGCGACTTCGTTAGTAAGGGGATCACGATTTACCGGGGGACGGCACTTGATCAGATTGCAGATATAGACATCTTCAGGTGACAACCCCATGGCAAACAGAATGCGTTTCAGCAATTGCCCTGCTTCACCAACAAAGGGCAAACCCTGTTGATCCTCTTCGTAACCAGGTGCTTCACCAACAAAAACCAGATCGGCTGACGGGTTACCGCGACCAAAAACCACTGTGTTACGTTGTTCGTGCAAGAGGCAAGCGCGGCACTGCTCAACCTCCGCTTGGAGCTCAGACAAGGACTCCATCATTGGTGTTGGTGGTTCAAAAGCCAAACCCGCAGGGACATTATCTGCACTGTGTGTAGCAACAGCAGGAACAATGGTGTTAAAACCCAGCTCCAGCAGGTCCTGCAAAAGACTACGTGCCTGGCAGACATGGGTGTAGCATTCGTGGTACAATTTACTTGTCATGAGCGTTTGAGTCACCTGTCTTGTTGATGAACTGAGATGGCGTCGCAAAAACTCACCGACTGCTGCGCCAGTCTAAAGAACAGTCGTCATCGTCTCACTGCTTCGAGGCAGGTAAGTACGCCTCATTGTTCAACCATGGCGCGCCTTGCAGGTGGGGCTTTGAGCTGAGCCATCCAACCTGATGCTTTTGGCGAAAGCATCAACTTAAATATGCATAAAGGGTCGTACATGTTCCCTTTTTTTATCCTGATCCTGCTGTTTGTTTTCGTCCCAGAACCTGTTTATGCCTGGGGTGCCGGAGTTCATCTGGGTACTTGTCTGCGCGTACTGGCGGCGCCGGAGATCTTGCCACAGACGCTGCAGGCCTTACTGGCCGCCTACCCCCTCGACTACCTGTACGGCTGCATCGCTGCCGACATTACCCTGGGAAAAAAACACACCCATCATCTGGAACATTGCCACAACTGGCGGATCGGGCGCAAAATCCTCGAACGCGGCAAGAATCACGGTCCTGAAGCAGAAGCATGTGCGTATGGATACCTATCTCATCTGGCTGCCGATACGGTAGCACACAACTATTTTGTCCCCTACAAACTCGCCATGACCTTCAACACCACTTTTCACAATCACGCCTATTGGGAAATCCGCGCCGATATAGGTGTTAAAAAGCAAACCTGGCAGATTGCCCAGCAACTGGCTAAACGCAACAATAGCAACCTCGACAAGGTCCTCAGCGGATCTATCGCCGATACGATTTTCTCTTTTGGAACCAACAAGCAGATCTTTAATTCGATGATGCTGATCAGTCGCTTAAATCGTTGGCAAAAGATGGTTGAGACCATCGCAGCCCATTCCCGCTGGCCCTTTGATCGTGCTGAGCACGATGAATATATGGCCCTCGGGCTGGAGGCCGTGTTTAGCATTCTCAGTGACGAAAAAAGTCCCTACTGGAACGCCGACCCGACCGGCGATCGTGCCCTGACAGCGTCTAACCTGATTCGCAAGAACATGAAGCTGCTATGGCTCGACGGCAAACTGGAACAGGAAGATTCTGATCTGATTCTGCAGGAATTGCGCACCCGCTTCAAGCTCGGCATCACTAATCCCGATGAGATTCTGCCGTTATTTACCGTCGTTTAACGTGCCTGATCTTTCTGCCAGGCGGCAGAAATACGATCCAGCAATTGCTCGGCCACATCGGCTTTGCTCATCAACTCAAGATCTTCCATGCGCCCATCAGGGTAGATAAAACGCACAATATTGGTTTCCACATCAAAACCGGCCCCCGGTGCTGACACATCGTTGGCAACGATCATATCAAGGTTTTTACTGACCAGTTTTTGCCTTGCATGTTCCAGCAGTTTTTCAGTTTCTGCGGCAAAACCGACAAGGAACTGCCTGTCTTTACGTCGACCCAGTTCAGCAAGAATATCCGGAGTTCTTTCCAGTTCGAGACTCATGTCAGCAAATTTTTTCTTCATTTTTTGTTGCCGTCGCAGCACCGGACGATAATCGGCAACCGCCGCTGCCTTGATGACCACATGAGCATCAGCAAAACGATCGATTATCACATCGTACATCTGCTGGGCAGAAACAACCGCAACCACCTCCACCCCGACAGGGGGTTTGAGCTGCCCCGGCCCCGCCACCAGGGTCACCTCGGCCCCACGCCGACGGGCAGCTGCTGCAATGGCGAACCCCATGCGGCCGGAAGAGTGATTGGTCAGGTAACGCACCGGATCGATCTCCTCACGGGTCGGACCGGCGCTGACGATGATTCGACAACCCGCCAGGTTCTTGGTGGTCAGGATATCTTCGGCAGCAACAACAATATCCTGCGGTTCAGGCATTTTTCCCTGCCCGGTCCAGCCACAGGCAAGTTCACCACATATCGGTTCAAGCAAATGATAACCGACATCACGCAGAATTTTTGCGTTACGCTGATACAGCGGATTTTCGTACATATTGGTGTTCATTGCCGGAACCACCAGCACCGGCGCCTTGGTTGCCATGACCGTGGTTGTCAACAGATCATCGGCCAGCCCCTGGGCAATTTTGCCGACAAGGTTGGCTGTTGCCGGTGCAAGGATAAACAGATCGGCGCGATCTGCCAGGGAAATATGGCCAATTTCCTGCTCCTGGTAAAGATTAAACAGTTCAGTATGAACCGGTTGCCCAGAGAGGGTTTGAAAGGTTAACGGCGTTACAAATTCGCAGGCCGAGCGGGTCATGACAACATGAACCCTGGCGCCGGCCTTGGTCAGCAGGCGCAACAGTTCAACCGCTTTGTAGACGGCAATGCCACCGCTGACGCCAAGTATAATGGTTTTGCCCTTTAGCATCTGTAAGCCTTTAGGTCAAAAAGGGATTATAGCGCTTTTCCTGACCGATCGTCGTCGCCGGACCATGGCCGGGATAAACTTTGGTTTTATCGGCCAGACACAAAAGTTTTTCTTTAATATTGTTAATCAGTTGTTGATGGTTGCCGCCCGGAAGATCAGTACGACCAATCGATCCGCTGAACAGGGTATCGCCAACAAACAGACAGTCACCAACATGCAGGCAAACACCACCGGGCGAATGTCCCGGGGTATGAATGACTCTGATCGACAAGTCTCCAAGTATGATCATTTCCCCATCCGTCAATAACCGAGTCGGTTTCGGCGAACTGCTGGTAGACAGGCCAAACAAAGCAGCATGCTCGGCAGCGCGCTCTAATAAGGGGGCATCATCCTGATGGATCAGCAGCTCGCAACCGGTTTTGTCAATCAGTGACCGATTAGCACCGATATGATCAAAGTGGCCATGGGTGTTGATCACCATGGTGAGGGTCAAATCATGCCGGCGCACGATCTCCAGGATGCTTTCAACATTGCCGCCGGGATCAACCACCGCAGCTTTGCCGGTATTTTCACTGCCGACAATATAGCAATTTACCTCGAGAGGACCGGTCGGCAGACTGGTCAATATCATCAATTTTCTCCTTTTTCATTCATCAGCGAAAACAGATCGAGATTCCGGTTTTTCAACTGTTCACCCAGGGTTGCGCCTAACGGGCGATCATGACGACGGTCACGCCGACTGTCGAGCCGCTCTTTTGTTGCTGATGGAGCAGGTGTTGCTCCTGGTTGCGGCAGTTCGGACGGCAGAACCGCCTCTTCGCTTTCGTACCCCATATAGAAATAACGATCAAAAAGCCGATGATAGGATGTCCACCCTTGGGACTGCTGTTCTTTTTCAACATGTAACTGTACAGCGTTGATTTTTGAGTCCAGATCATCAATAAAATTGAGGATAACCGCTTCGAGAAATTTTGGCCGTTTAGGCGAGCCAAAGTCATATTGGCCATGGTGTGATAACAACAAATGTTTGATCATCATTGACAGTTCGGTTGGAAAGCCGGGAATGGCGCGCACCTGGTCTTCAATCATCTGCACACCAATAACAATATGACCGAGCAATTTTCCCTCATCAGTGTAACCGAAGGAACGATCAAAGGATAATTCCATCACCTTGCCGACATCATGAAGCATGGCACCACTGATCAGCAGATCCCGATTAACCTGGGGGTAGCGTTTGGCGACATCAAGGGCAAGGGCCGCCACCGCCAGGGAATGTTCGAGCAGACCACCAATATAGGTATGGTGCATCGACTTTGCCGCTGGTGCCCGTGAATAGAGGCGGTAAAATTCCGGGTCGTCAAAAAAGGCGCGCAACAAATCCCTTATGTAGGGATTTTTCAGCGAACCAAGTAACTGGTCAAGCTCACCTCGCATTTCTTCGGCAGAACGACTGCTGACCGGAAGAAAGTCGCCGATATCGACAGATTCTTCAGCAATTTTTTCAAGTTGTTGTACAACCAGCTGCATTTTTCCCATATAAACACTGGCTTTGGCATCAACGCGAATAAAGTCGTCAGCAGCAAACAGGCTTGACAGTTCATCGATACGATCCCAGACCTTGGCTTCGACTTCGCCGGTTTTGTCCATTAATTTGAGGGTCATATAGGGTTTGCCGTTTTTTGCCATGGCGGTGATCTTGTCACGCACCAGAAAAATGCTGTTGACGCGATCTCGTTCTTTAATTTGATTGACGTATATTTCTTTCACCTGGTCCTCATCTGTGTCTGTGCTGAATGTAAAATATGAACTGCCGTATTCAGGCCATCAAGGGCAGCACTCATGATCCCTCCGGCATAGCCGGCGCCTTCTCCGGCAGGAAACAGGCCGCGATGGCTGAGTGATTCTCCTGTTGCATCACGCAGGATGCGTAAGGGAGCGGAAGTTCGCGTCTCGACGCCGATCAGGGTTGCCTCCTCACTGACAAAACCACGCATCTTGCGATTAAAGTATGGTAGCGCACGACGTAAGCCGTTGGCAACGTAAGGAGGCAAACAGTCATCAAGGTTCGCGTGAACAACGTTGGGACGACAACTTGAATGCAGACGCCCACCGCGGCCATGGAGAAATTCCAGCAGTGGTTGCGCCGGAGCACGCCAACCGGGTTCTCCTGCCTGCCAGGCTGCCCGTTCCCAGCGTCGCTGAAACTCCATCCCGGCCAACACATCATGATCATCGAAATCAGCGGGGGTTACGGTTACCACCAGCGCGCTATTAGATAAAGGGGCATCGCGGCGATAATCACTCATGCCGTTGACCACTACACCGCCGGCTTCAGAGGCAGCGTTGATAACCGTACCGCCAGGGCACATGCAGAAGGAATAGATACCACGACCGCTGTCAGGATCATTCCAGGTTAAACGATAGTCGGCCGCCGGCAGCAAAGGATGATCAGCCAAACCATATTGAATCTGATTAATCAATTCCCGGGGATGTTCAACCCTTACACCGATAGCAAAAGGTTTGGGTTCAAGTTTGACACCGGCAGTTGCCAGCATCTGATAGGTATCGCGGGCACTATGCCCCGGAGCCAAGACCAGCCGGTCACAAGACAGCTGCTCGTCATGGTTGACCACGGCCGCCACAACGCGTCCCTGACTCATGGTAAAATTGGTCAGTGTGCTTAAAAAGCGGACATGGACACCTAAATCCGTCAACTGCCGGCGAAAGTGGATAAGTACTTGCCGTAAACGATCACTACCAATGTGGGGTTTGGCCTGGTAGAGAATATCAGCCGGTGCACCCATAGCAACCAGGCTGGCCAAAATACGGCTGATACCTGGATGATTCAGCCTGGTGGTCAATTTGCCATCAGAAAATGTGCCTGCGCCACCTTCGCCAAATTGCACATTGCTGTTGTCATCCAGAATACCCTCAGCCCAGAAACGTCGCACATCCAGCAAGCGCTGCTCGACCGGTTTGCCACGCTCGAGCAATGTGACCTGACAGCCACTTTCCGCAAGCGTCAAAGCACAAAAAAGTCCGGCCGGCCCCATCCCAGCGACAACAACATGAAGCGGTTGTGCCGCCTTATCAATAATCAGCGGGACATCCTCAATCGACTGTTCGAGCTTTAGACAGGAACCAAATTCAGCTAAAAACCTTTCTTCATTCTTTACTTCAATCTCAACAGTATAAACTCTCAATATGCGTGATTTTTTGCGGGCATCAATACCTTTGCGTAGAATTTTCCAGTGCTGAATCTGATCCGCTTGACAGCCGAGCACAGTAGCGATTTTATTACCGAGATGCGCTTCCTCTTCGTTCAGTTCAAGGGTCAGATCCCGAATCCGCAATGCCATATCAGTCCTAAAACGCAACCAGAAGGTTAAAAGCAGGTGATTATTCAGCACCCACTTTGTACGGCATTGGGTCTATCATGACAAGGGTGTCTGTCGACATGGACGGCGACAGTCGAACGGCCCTGGATGGCGCAAAGTATCCCTTGGCGTGATAGACCCAGTCCCATGTTCAACAGATACAAAAAGAGCAGCCTTGCGGCTGCTCGGTTGAACGATATTTATAGAGCGCTAAGGTCGATCTGTCAATCATTCTGCAAACGCACGGTAAGAACAGGCAGTGGCGATTTGCGTACCACCTTTTCTGCGGTGCTGCCAAAGAGAACATGGTCGAGACCAGTACGTCCGTGGGTTCCCAGAACAATCAGGTCAGCCGCAAGTTCCTGTGCCTGATGGATAATCTTTTCATAGGGCAGTCCCGGCACAATAACCGTTTCATAATTCTCGTAGTTACCCAAATGCTGCCGGCAGAAGCTTTCCATCAGTTTTTTTGCCCCTTGCTCAATCTCTTCTTCGAGCTTTTCAAAAGATATATGCGGGACATAAAAACCGCGCAGATCGACCGGTTCGTTGATGACATGAAGCAGAATCAGCCGTGCTGAATATTTATTGGCCATATTCAATGCCAATTGAAAAGCGTTGTTGGAACTT
Source organism: Pelovirga sp. (assembly GCF_059864205.1). Lineage (NCBI taxonomy): Bacteria > Pseudomonadati > Thermodesulfobacteriota > Desulfuromonadia > Geobacterales > Geobacteraceae > Pelovirga > Pelovirga sp. Next base: position 29,933 of record NZ_JCBCBS010000021.1, on the reverse strand, counting down.
TCAGAAAAATCGACGGCAACCAGAATGGCAGTAAAGTCTTTCATGCTGACCTCCTCGCTTAAAGATGACGCATTAACTGACAATCAGACACTTGAAATTGTAGCATTGAAACGCTGCCTGTCAAGGCACCTTTAGTAACCTTCGCCCGGAAATACCACCGAAATTACAAGTAGTTTTTTTTGCTGTTTCAGCACCAGAGACGGTGAATGCCGGCTTGGCAGCCATCACTATTTCTCAATCTTGCGCGCAGAATCGTTGCATGAATCCATGTGTCTGCATGCCGGCATTAAAGGCCAGGGAGCGAAGCATCACAAAAAACACTTGTTTCAGGCAGTTATTCTTGAGGAAGAGTTTTGATCAGCTCTGCAGCCATTCTGCCTTCGTCTGAATCGGGAACAAAATTGGTAATAATCTCTAGTTGTTGCCTTGCTCCTGAATAGTTGCCGTCACGCAGGAACAGTACCGCCAAACGATAACGGGCCTGCACCAGTTCCGGTGCCAGCTCGATAGTGCGACGCAAGGCTACTTTTTCCAGAGTTGTTTCTTCGGTCAAACGATATACTTCGGCCTGATAGTAATGGGCCGGGGCAAAGTTCGCCATCATCATGATCGCCTCGCGAAAAGCTTGCAGGGCCGAAGCATAGTCACCTTGTTGCAAAAAAGCGTACCCCTTACCGGTCATGGCAATGTGGGTACTGTCAAAAAGAAGGTTATTAGCAGCACGATCAAAATAGATAATTGCCTTATCCCACTCTTCCATGACCAGGTAAAGATTAGCCAGGTTGTTCTCATAACGTGGATCATTAGTGGAAAGCCTTATCGCCTCCAAGTAATGAGTTTCAGCCTCCCGATAGGCACGACGCTCCTGATAGGCCTGTGCCAGGGATGCGCGAATGGCGGCATTGGCAGCATCGAGCTCAACCGCCTGGAGCAGCTCACGCAGCGCCGCACTGGGATTATTTGCCTGCAAATGGGCCTCTGCCAGTTTGTGGTGCACATCGGCTTGATGACGGTTTTCAGCCATACGATTGGTCGTGCCGGCACATCCGGTAAGAACAAGCACAGCAACCAGTAGAAAACCAGGCAGATTTTTTGTCATAGAGAGGTACTCCAATGGGGTTACATTGAGGCCAGATAACGACCAAGGCTGGCCAGGCTTTTGTCACGTAAAAGCTGTAAATCTTCCTCTTTTTTGCTGAGGATAACACCCTCCTGTTTGATAACCAGTGCCTCGGGGGGTTGAGTAATAGGTATTTTACTCCAATAGTTCTGCTTGTCTGCAGGTGACAGCAGGTGAAAATCTGATTCTGTCAAAACAAAGCCCATCGATTCGACAAATTCGTTGCCTTCTTCGTAAATGGTTGTGGCCTCGGTGCAGGGCACCTCCCCTTTTTCCGGGACAAAAAATATCGAGGTATGCGATTCCAACAAATAAAAAGCAACCATCACCAGCGCTTTACCGCCAGCACCTAACTGCAACAGATACGCACGGCAGGGTTGGGGCGGATAACCGCTGAAGGCCAGCTGAATCGCCGACGGCGATGATTGCAGATAGGTGACCTTGGTGGCAGGAGCAGAAAGAAAATTTAGCTGTTTATGCTGAATAAACATTGGCTACCCCGAGATGATGGTGGCAATCAGTATCATCTGAAAAAACCTGGAACCAAAAAAAACCGTTACTAATCCAGACCAGCAAAATCGGTTAACAGCTTTATTCTCGTGAAACGATCGGAGATGTCCTGGTGGTTGATTTCCTTGAGACGTTCGAGGCTGAACTTTTCTACGGTAAATGACGCCATCACCGTGCCAAAGACAATCGCCTTGCGTAGATTCGCTTCGCTCAGGTTACGTGTGGCCGCCAGATAGCCGAAAAATCCGCCGGCAAAGGTATCACCCGCACCGGTCGGATCAAAAACCTCTTCCAGTGGAAAAGCCGGTGCTGCGAAGATCGATCCTTCACCAAACATCAGCACGCCGTATTCACCGCGCTTGACAACAAGGGTCTTGGGGCCATAACTGCGAACAATGGCGGCCGCCTTGACCAGATTGGGTTCTTGCGCCAGTTGCCGGACTTCCGCTTCATTGATAATCAGGATATCAACCAATGCCAGGGTACGCAGCAAAGCTTCTTTCTTGCCGTCGATCCAGAAGTTCATGGTATCACAGGCAACCACCCCGGGGGCCGCGACCTGGCTTAATGCTTCACGCTGGATATCAGGGTCAATGTTAGCCAGAAAAACATATTCAGCCTGGCGATAGTGTTCGGGCAATTGTGGTTTGAAGTTTTCAAAAACGTTGAGCTGGGTATCAAGGGTATGGGCTTCGTTGAGATCGTAGTCGTAACGTCCGCGCCAGCGGAAGGTTTTTCCCGGAACCCGCATCAAGCCGTCGAGGTTAACCTTTCGTGAACTCAAAAAATCAACATGTTCCTGGGGAAAATCTGCACCGATAACCGCCAGCAGACTAACGTCGGTAAAAAAACTGGCTGAAGCGGAAAAATAAGAGGCAGAACCCCCAAGGATCTCTTCAACCTGACCAAAAGGGGTAGCGATGGAATCAAGGGCAACACTGCCGACGACAAGGATACTCACGTGACCAATTCCTTCATATTAAAACGAAACATTCTGATTGATATATTTACCGATAATCGGTGCCAACGCTTGTCGAGTCTCGTCCGGAATCAGGCTTTTATCGGTCATGATGGCAAATTCCAGCGCTTTGTCACAGTTACAGCTTAGCTGCTGTTGGCGAAGCTGTCCAACCGCCGTTTTGATAATCGCGCGCGCGGTTGCCACATTATGTCGGATAATATTGAGAACCGCTTCAACCGATACATCATCGTGCCCATCGTGCCAGCAATCATAATCGGTTGCCAACGCCACGGTGGCGTAGCACATCTCTGCTTCGCGCGCCAGACGTGCCTCGGGGATATTGGTCATGCCGATAATATCAACCCCCCAACTGCGATAGATATGTGATTCCGCCCGGGTAGAAAAATTAGGTCCCTCAATACAGATATAGGTTCCGCCGGCATGCACGGTTGCGCCAACCGCACGCGCGGATTTTTCGAGGATTGCAGCCAGGTCGGCACAAATCGGGTCGGCAAACTGGATATGGCCGACGACTCCCTGGCCGAAAAAGGTTGATGCACGCTTGCCCTGGGTACGATCGAAAAACTGGTCGGGAATGACAATATGACCGGGGACAATCTCTTCTTTCATGCTGCCGACAGCTGACACCGAGATAATCTGAGTCACCCCAAGTTTTTTCATGCCGAAGATATTGGCACGATAGTTCACTTCTGACGGAAGAAAACGATGGCCACGACCATGGCGAGGCAGAAAAACCATCCCAATCCCGTCCAGGGTGCCCGTAATGAATAGATCTGATGGGGCGCCAAAAGGGGTTTCAAGAGCAACCTCCTTAACCTCCTGAAGCCCTTCAATCTCATAAAGCCCGCTACCACCTATCACCCCGACCACTGGTGTTTTCATCATCAAATCTCCTTGTTCGTCAGCAGCATCGTTCAACACTGGATTTGTCCATTTTCCCCTTCAGTTGACCACAGGCAGCGTCAATATCACGGCCCTTGCCGGCACGCAAGGTTGCGATCATGCCGCGATCCAGAAGATAGCTCTGAAACGCCCTGACGGTATTATCATCAGGTGATTCAAAATCGGCACCCTGATGTTTGTTAAAGGCGATCAGGTTTACTTTACAACGCACCGGATGTAGCAGTTTCACCAGCTTTTTTGCCATCGCCAACGAATCATTTACCCCTCTGATAAGGATGTACTCAAAGGTCACTCGTTGTTTGTTGTGCTGACTGAACTCAACACAGGCAGGGATCAATTCAGCCAGGGAAAAACGCTTATTGATCGGCATCAGACGACTGCGTACCTCATCATCGGCAGCATTAAGGGACACGGCAAGATTCACCTTGATGCGCTCTTTAAGCTCCAGTATCTCAGGTACCAGGCCGCAGGTCGAGAGGGTAACACGCCGCGCGCCATAACCAAGACCCTCATCAAGATACAGGATATTCAGCGCGGCTACGACATTATCGAGGTTATGCAGCGGCTCTCCCATCCCCATCAGTACAATATTGCCGATGGGCCCATCTTCGAGGGCAGCGCACACCTGATTGACGATCTCAGCAACGCTTAAGTTACGCAACAAACCGGAAGTTGCCGTCATACAGAAAGTACAACCCATGGCACAACCTGCCTGGGTTGAAATACACAAGGTCGCTTTTTCGGTTTCCATCGGGATGCGTACCGCTTCGATCGTGGCACCATCTTCAAGCTGAAACAGATATTTGCGCGTACCGTCCCGACTCTGCTGGACAGTGACTGGAGTCAAGGTTGAAATCCGGCAGTGTGCTGACAACTTCTCCCGCAGCGCCTTGCTGATATTGGTCATTTCAGCAAAATCAGTGACCCGCTGCTGGTAAATCCATTTGAGCAATTGCCCGGCACGAAATGCTGGTTGCCCGAGTCTGGCAAGATAGGTCGCCAGATCCGCGTCGGTCATATTTTTCAGATCAATTTTATCGTCCACAAAATCCCTGCCCTATAACTGATCAGAACGCCTGGAGCTCATAAAATTCAAGCCCTTCGGCAGTGTACCGAAGGGCTGCATGATAAACAAGTTTTATACTAAAAACGTAACTATTCACCACTATCCTGGTGCAGGGCCTTTGGGTCCTGTGGCAGGGGTGTTTGTCGCCATGAATGGCGACAACAAGCGGTCATGGATGACCCAACGGGAAACAATCGCGTCCCTTGACATAGGATCCGAAGATCCGGCGCTGAACAGTTACCTAAAAACAACGTTACAGCAATTCAAGGCCGCTAAAGAAATACCCCAGTTCAAAAGCTGCTGTTTCAGGAGCATCGGAACCATGGGTGGCATTTTCACCTATGGAGATACCGAATTGTTTGCGCAATGTGCCTTCCGCTGCTTCGGCCGGGTTGGTTGCTCCCATCAAGTCGCGCCATTTACGGATGGCATTATCTGCTTCAAGCGCCATGACCACACAAGGGCCACTGCTCATGAAGTCGGTCAATTCGCCAAAGAAGGGGCGTGCACTATGGACGGCATAAAAGCCTTCCGCCTCGACCTTGCTCAGGTAAAGTTTTTTCAAACCGACCACCTTGAAGCCTTCGGCGTAAATACGGGCGAGAATCTGCCCGGCATGGCCGGCGGCAAAAGCATCGGGTTTAATGATCGCAAATGTTCTTTCCATTCTTCTTTCCTCCTGGATAGTGGCCCGCATTAACGCAGTGCCGGTTAAGGTTCATATATTCGATCAGTGGTGAATGATGTCTGCAATCAACGGCAGCAATTGCTGCAGGGCTCGTCCTCTATGGCTGATACGGTTTTTAATCTCAACCGGCAGCTCGGCCATGGTTTTGCCGTATTCCGGTACCAGGAACAGGGGATCATAACCAAAGCCATTGATGCCGCGCTCCTGGTCAATAATCAACCCGTCAACCCGTCCTTCTACCGTTGAACAGCGCCCATCAGGCCAGGCCAGGGCGATACAACAGTGAAAATGTGCTTTACGCTGGTTCACAGGAATCCGCTGCAACTCCTTCACCAGCCTCAGATTATTGGCTTTATCGTCACCCTGCTCACCAGCATAGCGGGCGGAAAAGACGCCTGGAGCACCGGCCAACACATCAACACTCAGACCACTGTCATCAGCAAGGGCTGGATAACCGGAAAAACGCGCCAGGGTCAACGCCTTTTTTATGGCGTTATCTTTAAAAGTGACTCCATCTTCTTCAACAATGGGTGGATCGTCAAGCTGATCCAGCCCCACCAGATCAAGGGCAAGAGGGGCCAGTAATTGCCTTAATTCGCGCAACTTACCCTGGTTGGTTGTCGCCACCAGCAGTTTCATCATTGGCTGCCCAGGGCAGCTTGCTGCAATTGCTTTAAATCGTTACAACCAGCTAGGGCGAAATCCCGCATAGCGTCCAATTCCGCAGCACTAAAGGGCACCTCTTCGGCGGTACCCTGCACTTCGACAAAACACCCTGAACCGGTAATGACAAAATTCATGTCAACGTCGGCACTGGAATCTTCATCGTAGTTCAGATCCAGGATCGGTCCCCCTTTAACAATACCGACACTGATCGCAGAAACACTGTCGAGGAGCGGCATTTTTTTGAGCTTTCCCTGTTTGACCAGCCCGGCCAGGGCATCATGGAGTGCAATATAGGCACCAGTGATAGAAGCCGTACGGGTGCCGCCGTCAGCCTGTAGTACGTCACAATCGATTTGCACCGTGATTTCCCCCATAGCCTTCAGATCAGTAATTGCGCGCAAGGAACGACCGATCAGACGTTGGATCTCCTGGGTGCGCCCGGAAAGTTTGCCTTTACTTGCCTCACGCATGGAGCGGGTATGAGTGGCACGTGGCAACATACTGTACTCTGCCGTAACCCAACCGCGTCCTTCACCACGCATAAAAGGCGGGACGCGTTGTTCTACTGTGGCATTGCACAACACTTTGGTTTCACCAAAACTCACCAGCACAGATCCTTCGGCATACCGCGTGAACCCACGCTGAAAACTGATCTGACGTAATTGATCCGGTTGGCGGCCGTCAGGACGAGATTGATTGGAATGTATCATTGGCGGGTTTCCCTTAACAGAGTGATATAATTCTGGATACCGTCAAAAACAGATTGTGCCAGACGGTTTTGATAGTTTTCCTGCCGCAACTGACGCAACTCATCGGGGTTGCTCAGATAGCCGATTTCAAGTTGTACAGTGGGCAGAATGCCACGGCCCAGGGATAATAACGAAGAGGAATAAACCCCTCTTACCTCAAGTTCACTTTTTTTCATCGCGTCTGATAGGTGCTGAGCTAATACCATACTACCCAAAGAAGGGTTGAGCGGTTCATCTTCGTCACGTACCAACAGATCGATCCCCCTGACTTCTGGAGAAAAAGATGTCTGGGCGTGGAGCAGGATCCACAGATCAACATCTTCGCGCAACGCCGATTCCAGCCGTTGATCCAGGCTGATATCATAATCGCCGCTGCGACTGACATACACCGGGACACCCAGGCGCATACGCAGGAGCCGGGCAAGACGGTCAGCAACCTCAAAAGTCAGCAGTTTTTCGTTGTAACCATCGGGGGCAATGACTCCGGTGTCCAACCCGCCGTGGCCCGGATCAATGGCAATTGCGCGGATGACCGGTCCACGACTGCTTTCTGCCCGACGTAATAGACGATCAAACAGAGCTTCCAGTCCATCACGCTGTGTCTCGGTGGCTACAGGTTGTTGCGGCTCAAGGTGACGAAAAAAAACAGGCCGGCCGGCTAACTGGGCTAATTGCGACTGGATAAAGCTTTCAGAAACACGTAATCGGCCATCAATGAAGACCGGCTTATCCTGGATGGGATAAAAGCTATCGCCGATACGCAGATAACCGCTGGCAGGGGTTAAAACGGCCCAACCGCGATTGGTACGGATACGATAAGTGTGGGCGACGGAATCCCAGTGGCCGGTCAGATTAACAATCTTGAGGATATCTTCCAGAGCGACATAGGATACACCCTGCTGCCGATAGACATCCTCAATCACCGCCGCCTGTTGCCCGCGCATGGTGATTTCAACAGCAGCAAAAGCCGTTGTGCTGAAGATCAGAAAACAACATAAAAGCAAAACAAAACGCATGGCAACTCCTTCAAAGCGCAAGGTTATAGCCCAGGTATCCTGCAGCTGTCAATCGTGCGCAGGCACCAGGGGCCGACCTGACTGAGCATTCATATCCAGCGCTTTCAACATGCGTCGGGTCAAGATTTCTTCAAGTTCGTCCTGTGCCTTTTGTTCTATTTTCATCGTGCGGATTTGACCACCGGCAACCATACCATGACCGCCTGCCGTTCCCAGACCTGACACCATTTCCTGAATAACCAGCCCGAGCTTGGCATCAGGATCAAGGGAACGCATTGACAGGATCTGGGTACCCGCAAACCATCCCATCCCCAAGACGTAATTGACTCCCTTATAGCGCAGTAAAAAATCTGACAACTCCGCAACAAGATCAGGATTGTCGATATGATGGAGGTTAAAAACCAGGGCACTGTCATAGATGCGGGCACTATCAATGGCCCGGCGAAAAGCTGAAAAATAGGCCGCCGACACCTGTGGGTGAATAATCTTGAAAAGAATTCGATTGTTAGCCAACGGCAGCAACTTTAAATAAGCATCACGATCAGCTTTGGACCATTCGCGTCCGAGATCCTGGGTTTCGGACTTAATGGCGTAATAAAGACAGGTGGCCAGGCGGGTATTGATGACAACCCCTTGTGAGGTCAGATACTCATAGAGAATCGTTGCCGACGCGCCATAGTTTTCGCGAATATCGACCCAGCAAACATGAGAAAGATCCGATTTTGAACGGTGATGATCGATAATAAAATGAACCGGCAGAGAAGCAGGCCACGAGTTATTGCCGGTATCAGGTTGAGTATCGACCATGCAGACAACCTGAAACTGCTTCAGCTCTAGTTCGCTGATGGGGATCATGGGAATCTCGAGCTGTTGAACCATGTTACGGTTTTCACTGCGACCGATCACGCCCCCGTAGGTGAGTACAGCGGTTTGACCGGTTTTAATAACCAGCAGATGGCGCAGGGCAACAGCCGCGGCGATGGAATCGGGATCGGGGTTGTCATGGGTAACAATAACAACCTTGCCTCGCCCACGCACCCACTCAATCACCTGACCGATCAGGTCAACGTTTTCCAGAGGAAGCGGGCAATCAGTGCCATTCGCTTGACCTGTTTTTACGTTGATTGTCATTTATTGTGATCCCTGCCGAGAAGAGAAAAAACAGAATCAACTGCCTGTTGTGCTGAATCAACAGTCGAAGTCTTATCAATATCCTGCCAACTGTCAAGCAGAACAAGGGGTTTGCCAAGTTTACGGGCGATGGCGATTTCCGCGAGGGTACCATACCCTCCTTCGATGGCAATGAGCGCTGCTGCCGTTTGCACCAGAATAACATTACGTGCATGTCCCATGGCCGTGACGACAGGATGCGTCACGTAAGGGTTGGCATCTGCCGCGCTGGAGCCGGGTAAAATCCCGATAACTTCGCCGCCGGCTTCGTAACAGCCACGCGAAGCGGCTTCCATGACACCTCCCAATCCGCCACAGGCCAGAACCACACCGCGCCGGGCAAGCAGTCGTCCGACCTCATAGGCCTTTTCATATCCGCTTTGAGTCGCATCCGCAGCCCCGATAATAGCAATAATTAATCGTTGTGAGCCGGACCCCATCATAAACCGATCTCCCGCAGGCGCCTGGCCATACCTTTAAGGGTCAGGCTGTTTAATACCACACAGACACTGGAAAGCGCCATGGCCAGACCAGCATATTCCGGCTTCAGGTAAAGCCCGTAATGGGTATAAAAAATCCCGGCAGCCAGAGGGATAAATGAGAGATTGTAGAAAAATGCCCAGAACAGGTTTTGTTTGATTTTTTTCAGTGTTTGCCGACCTAATTCCACCGCCCGGACGAGATCGAACAGGTCAGCGCTCATCAACACCAGATCGCCGGTTTCCCGCGCGACATCAGTTCCACTACCAATGGCAATGCCGATATCGGCCTGGGCCAACGCCGGGGCGTCATTAATACCGTCACCTACCATACCAACCAGCCGCCCCTGCTGTTGATATTCTCTGACCAGTTCCAGTTTCTGATCGGGGGTGACTTCAGCGATCGCCCGGTCTGTGCCGAGCCGGGCTGCAACCTGCTCGACTACTGCGCGACGATCGCCACTGACTATTACCGTTTTGATGCCAAGTTGTTGCAGGTGCGCAACAACCATTGCAGCTGCGGGTCGAATTTGATCGGATAAAGCAATCACACCCTGCAACTGCTTTTCAACTGCAACAAAAATTAATGATTTTTCAAGCAGCCCGGCTTGCTTGAGGCGCTCCTCAACCGGTGCGACAGCAATCTCGGCATCTTCCATCAGCGCGCGGTTACCACAGATAACAAATTGACTGGCAACACGCCCGCGTACTCCTTGACCGCCGACCTCATCGAGGTTTTTCAGCTGTGAAGGAATGGTCAGCCCAGCGTTCTGTGCCTGGGTAACCACAGCCTGGGCAAGGGGGTGGTTACTTCCCTGCTCCAGTGCTGCGGCCAGAACCAGAATTTCTTCCGTTGGCAGCTCACCACAAGAAATGACCTGATCAACGCTGAAACCGCCACTGGTGAGGGTACCGGTTTTATCCAGCAACATGATATCGAGCTTGGAAATCGTCTCCAGTGCTGAAGCTTTTTTATACAGAATGCCGCGCTCAAGTCCGACAGCGCTGCCAACCATGATGGCCGTCGGGGTTGCCAAACCCAGAGCACAGGGGCAAGCAATCACAACAACAGCGATGGCCATCTGGAAACCAGTGAGAAAGGGTGCGCTGACTACCAGATACCAGACAACAAAGGTTAACAGCGACAATACCACAACCACCGGGACAAAGAAGCCGGATACGCGGTCGGCAAACCGTTGAATCGGGGCCTTGTCAGCCTGGGCATCTTCCACCAGACGAACAATTTTAGCCAGCACCGCATCTTCACCAACATGGGTCGCACGAATCTGCAGCAATCCACTACGATTAATCGTTGCGCCAACGACCGTTGCCCCCGGCTCCTTGTGAACGGGAACCGCTTCACCGGTAATCATCGACTCATCAACAGCGGCCGTTCCTGCAACCACCTCGCCATCCACCGGAATGGTATCCCCGGGCCGCACCAAGAGCAGATCACCCGGCCTGACATGCTCTACCGGAATACTTTTTTCTTTACCATTGACCAGCAGAACAGCCGTATCTGCCTGCAGCTGCAGAAGTTTTATCAGAGCATCTCCTGCCCGTCCTTTAGCGCGAGATTCGAGCCATTTACCAAAACGGATAAAAAGAATCAGCATGACACTGGTTTCAAAAAAAACCGCAACCTCGTCACCCAGCAAGCCGAATAACGCCAGCATCGAATAACCATAGGCTGCGCTGATTCCCAGAGACACCAACACATCCATGTTGGCCGTACGATTTTTAAGAGCAGCCCAGGCACTGCGATAAAACCCCAGCCCGGCGGTAAATTGCACAAGGGTCGCCAGCATACCGCCAATGATCAGCTCCAGCCGATACGGGATGGGGGTAAACATCATCAACATGATGGGAATGCCGCCGGCAGCTGCGATCAGCACCATCAGCAAGTCTTTACGTGAGGCATCAACCCTGGATTCTTCCGTTTCAGCCAGGGTTCTGAAGCCCGCCTGCTCAACGGCAGCATAAATTTCATCCGGGCTGACAAGCTGCGCATCGAAGGTGACTTGAGCAAAATTGCCGGCCAGATTCACACTGGCATGATCAACCCCTGGCAAAGATGCCAGTTTTTTCTCAACCGTTGCGACACAGGACGTACAACTCATGCCACCTACAGAGAATCGTAATCGCTGCTGACCGGTTACAGCAGAATCCGGATTTTTTACTGTCATTGTCTGTCCTCCAGGAATCCAGGGCCCTGCAATCAGGCAAATTCAGTGATAGGGCACAGGGCTTGGATGCGTCAACAAACCGGGGGGGGGAAAGGGTAGATGATGGGTTGCCGGATGCTAACAGCGGATAACATCAATTGGCCCCTGAGCCAGCAACTCCAATCCTTCCAACATACCCCAGGCGGATGAATCAACAGCCACAACGCTCACACCCAGGGCAGAGCGTAACGCATCAATATGCATATCATCCAGAAAGCGCTCTTCATCCGCCTTTAACATGACATTGGGCAGCAGTAACGGCCGTCCCCTGATAATACCACGAAGCTGATTGACAAGATCAATGCCGGTGACCAGTCCGGCAACCGTAACATCAGGTCCAAAAAATTCGTTATCGATAGCCACTACCTCGATGTCAATTCCGGTGCGTAAAGCCAGACGGGCAGCAATGTCCTGCATCTGGCTTACAAATGACCGTCCAGTAACAATAACGGCAGCGTCAAGATTAAGGGGTTCTGCTTCCAGCAGGACTTCTTCAGCTTCAACGCGAAATTGCGCCGTCAACCCGACCCCATTTTCCAACTGCGGAAGATCTTCGTAGGCATCAAGTTCGGGTAGTGAGGTCGCGGCCAGTTGATACATCTCATCAGCGGCATAAACCAGTCGCGTTCTTAATTTTTCCATAAATTTCCGCTGATAAGCATCAATCTGTTCAAGACAATGAAGCGCTTCAGACTGATTTGGCACCCGCAGGGCAGGCAAATGCTGACGATAACGGGTCAGGCCGACCGGCACCACAGCTATGGAAGCGACCTGCGGATATAAACCCGCCAAGGTATCGATAGTTTGTTGTAGTACGGTACCATCGTTGATACCCGGGCACAGAACGATCTGACAATGCATCTGGATATCTGCTGCAGCCAGTCGTTCAAGCAATGGAACAATCGCCGGAACCTGACAACCGAGCAGATGATTACGTACCCGGGGGTCGGTCGCATGAACGGAAATATACAAGGGAGAAAGCTTTTCAGTGGTGATACGCTGCAGATCCGCTTCGCTGGTATTGGTCAGGGTAATAAAAGAACCATACAGATAAGAGAAGCGGTAATCCTCGTCCTTGATGTAGAGGCTGCGGCGCAATCCTTTGGGGAGTTGATGGACAAAACAGAACAGGCACTGGTTTCCACACTGGTGCGGCTCCGGGTGAGCCACTTCAAGGCCGATTTCTTCGTCCTCAAATTTCTCGCATTCAACAACCAGAATTTCACCCTGGCGAAACACCTCAATCACCAGATGGTCCGCTTGCAGAGCACGATAATAGTCGACCAGATCGTTCATCGGCAGGGTGTTGATAGTAACAAGCAAATCATCAGGACAAAGACCAGCCTCATCGGCAAAGCTGCCGGGTTCAATTCGTTCTATTGCAATCATGCGGTCATCCCACTAACAGCAAAGGCGGCACCGCCGGCACCGCCCTTGTTAAAAAACTTAAAAAGTTAAGATCAATTTAACCTGGCCATCAATCCCGCTCACCATGCAGACGGAAGGTACCATCGGACGAGGTCAGGGTGCAGACAGCATGCTTGTAAATCAGTATATCCCCATCACTCTCCACCAGAATACAAAAGCTGTCAAAAGACTTGATATAGCCGGTCAGACGCTCACCAGACATCAAAATAATAACGACTTTTACGCGCTCCTTGCGGGCCTGATTAAGATACTGATCCTGAATATTAAATGGTGACCTGGCCATGTCCGCTCCTTTAATGAGTAATCAAATGATCAATGTATTTCATTACTTTATCAGAGTTACAGGTGGAATCAACCCAAATAATATCAGGTTCCTTACGAAACCAGGTTAATTGCTTTTTTGCATATTGTCGGGTACGCAACTGAATCTCGGCACACAGCTGTTCGGCGTCGCAGTCAGCTTCCAGATACCGCAGAACCTCGCGGTAACCCAGGGTTTGGAGGGCCTTAAGGTCCCTGCCGTAACGTGCAGCGAGCAACTTCACTTCGGCAACCAAACCCGCTTTGAGCATATCGCAGGTGCGCATATCAATACGCTGATAAAGTGTCTGGCGTGGATAAACGGGAGCCAGGGTTAATACGCGATAAGGGCTTTCGACAAAATTATGTTGCGCTTTGATGGCTGAAAACATCTGGCCGGTTAACAGACAGACCTCAAGCGCCCGTACGGTACGAATCAGGTTGTTGGGGTGAATAACTGCCGCTGATTGCGGATCAAGCTGTTGCAGCTGGAGATGAAGAGTACCGCTTCCCTGCTCCTCTTCCCGTTGATATAACCTGTGTCGCAACAGCGGATCAGCGGTGGGCAGCTCTGCTGCCAACCCCCCCAGCAAGGCCTTGATGTAAAGACCGGTTCCACCCACAACACAGGGCAGCTTGCCACGTTCAAAGATCTGGTTTATCAGCGGCCGCGCCAGATCGACAAATGCCGCTACCGAAAACTCCTGATCAGGATCAATCAGGTCAATCATATGATGGGGCACCTGCACCTGTTCAGCCTTGCTGGCCTTGGCCGTGCCGATGTCCATAAACCGGTAGACCTGGCGTGAATCAGCGGAGATAATCTCTAGGGGGAGAAGCTGTGCCAGCTCGATAGCCAGGGCGCTTTTGCCGGAACCGGTAGGTCCACAGATCACCAGCACCGGTATTTTATGTGACCTGGCGGCTTTCATCCGTGGCGACGAAACAGGCGTTCAATTTCGTACAGTCTCATGCGCGCCAGCACCGGGCGTCCGTGGGGGCAATGACCTTTGAAATCGATACGATCAAGATCAGCCAACAAGGCCTTGATCTCCTGATGATTCAACGCCTGGTTGGCGCGGATAACGCGGTGGCAAGCCATTAAAATCAGAACATCATCAATCGATTCTGCCAGTTGCCCTTCACGGCCGATCCGTTCCAGCTCGAGGGCCACATCTGTGACAAGTGTTGCCACCGGTGCCGCAGCCAGCAGTGCCGGAAGGGCCTTCACGGCAAAAGCCTTACCGCCAAAAGGTTCAATCTCAAACCCCAGGCGTTCCAACTCTGCCAGATACTCTTCCAGTGCAGCGGCACTTTTGTAGTCAAGTTCAAACACTTCAGGAAACAACAACTGCTGCCGTTGTACGCCGCCTTCCTGATAAGCTTTTTTCAGGCGTTCAAAACCAATCCGTTCGTGGGCAGCATGTTGATCGATCAGAACAAGGTCACTTTGGTCCTGGCACAGGATATAGGTCTGATGATAGTGCCCGAGAATATGCAGGTTTGAAAAAAACCCATCTGCTTTGCCGGTAAGCAAATCATCCTGTTGCATCTGTTCGAGCAGCGCAGTATCCGGATTTTTGAGGGCAACTTCGGTAACAGGAAGATCTGCGGTCATTTTACTAAAAGTAAATGAACGCACCTCTTCCCTGACCAACGGTTCTGCCTCAGCAGGCGCGTTCCCCCCGGTGTGATGTTGAAGTGGCTGTTGTTGGCGCCAGGGGGGAAGTGAAGGCGCTGACGCAGGGTCACAGGTGCGCGGTTGTGTTACCCAGTCAGACGGCTTGAGGATCCGTTGCAGCGTAGCAGCGATAAAATCATGGACTATCCCCTGATCACGAAAACGCACCTCATGCTTGGTCGGATGGACATTGACATCAACGAGGGCTGGCTCGATGGCCAGAAACAACGCCACCACCGGGTAGCGTCCCTTCATCAACAGATGACGGTAGCCATCCATGATCGCGTGTTGAACCACCCGATCACGGATATATCTGCCATTGATAAAGGTATAGATATGGCTGCTAGAAGAGCGATTGAGGTCGGGACGAGAAATCAGCCCTGTGATGCGTAGAGACTCGCTGCCGGCTTCATCAACGGGTAGCATATCGCGCAACAAAGACCGCCCAAGCAAGGCCGCCAAGCGCTCCGCTAACCCCTTTTCATGGCGTAAATCAAGCATCAAGCGATCTTGATGAAGCAAACGAAAACTGACGTCTGGTCGTGCCAGAGCCAACTTGGAAACAACGTCGGCAGCATGACCCAGTTCAGTCTGATCTTTACGTAAGAATTTTTTTCTGGCCGGCAGGTTAAAAAAAAGATTTCTCACTTCGATACTGGTACCAACGGGCAATCCCAACTGGTCAACTTTTTTTATTTTCCCCCCCTCGATCTGGATATGGTGGCCCAAGCCATCAACATTATCGCAGGTCTTCAGATTCATGCGTGACACCGAGGCAATCGAAGCGAGGGCCTCGCCGCGGAAACCGAGGGTTTTTAACGCAAAAAGATCATCATCAGTGCTGATTTTACTGGTGGCATGGCGCTCAAAACACAGCAATGCGTCCTGACGGTTCATACCGCAGCCGTTGTCAGTGATTCTGATCAGGGTTTTGCCACCCCCACCAAGTTCAATCAACACCTCTGTAGCTCCGGCATCCAGAGCATTTTCCAGCAACTCCTTGACCACTGATGAAGGTCGCTCCACCACTTCGCCCGCGGCAATTTTGTTGCACAGTTCTTCGGGCAAAATTTGGATAGTAGGCTTATTGTTCATATGTTTCTCATCCAATCCGTTTAGCTCAAAATGACAACGGCCGGATATACCGGCCGTCAGTGAATTGAATGTTGCAAAAAAACAACCGTAACTATTTAGCACTGTCCTTGCGCAGGGCCTTTGGCTCCTGTGGCAAGGGTGTTTGTCGTCATGGACGGCGACAACAAGCGGTCATGGATGACCCAACGGGAAACAATCGCGTCCCTTGACATAGGATCCGAAGATCCGGCGCTGTACAGTTACAAACAACCCTTATATATTGTTCAGTCCATCGAAAACAATCTCAAGATCATCATTTTCAGGTGTTCGATCAAAGAGCTCCGTCGTTTTAAGCGGAGTCAGCATCTTCAGCCCTAAATCTTCGACAACACTGGTGATAATTCCTTCCGTTACTACTTTGCCATGACGCAGATAGGTCTCGAACAAGGCATTATCGCAGATCGTATTGATCAGTCTGGGCACTCCACCGGAATAACTCTGTATCAATGGCAGTGTTTCGGGCAAAAAAGGTGATTGACCACAGCCGGACACCTCGAGACGAAAGGCCATATAGGCTGCTGTTTCTCGTGGATCGAAGGGAGTCAGCGTATATTTAAATGCCACCCGTTGGGCCAACGGTTCATCCAGTTGCATGACCTCATCGAGAGCCGGCAAACCAAAAAAAATGATATTGAGCAGTTTTTTTCTGGGCAGCTCGAGGTTCAGCAGGCCACGAAATTCTTCCATCAGTTCACGCGTTTGCAACATCTGCGCTTCATCAATCAAGACAACCGCTTTGCGCCCTTCTTCTTCGATCCGGATCAAGCGGTCAAAGAGTTGCTTGAGCATGGTGATTTGCCCGGATGCGGGGTTATCAACCCCCAGCTGTACACAAATACGCGACAACAGCCACTCGGGAGTGATATCTGAGTGGATAATAACCAACAGGGATGATTCGTAACGCTCAACCGGAAGGTTATCGAGCATCCGCCGCGCCAGGGTTGTTTTACCAGTACCGATGCCACCAACAAGAACCGCCAGCCCTTTGTCGGTATCAACTGAATATTTCAATCGCTGCAGTGCACGGCGGTGTTGCTCGCAATCAAAATAAAACTTGTCGTTAGGAGCGTTGGAAAAGGGTTCCCGTTCGAAATTAAAATATTCTGTGTAACCCATGAAACCCCCATGGCATGATTCATTTGAGCAACAACTACCTATAAAAACGAAACCCGCTGCCTGGGTTTGTCAGGTTCGCTCGTTGCAAGGCGTGGAGACTGAGCCTTTGCGTCCGCAGGAGATGGATCGTCAAGGATACCCAGGTTGCGTTTCAACGTGGCAACCTTTTCTGCCACATCTCGATATTTGCTGTCCTGCGCCAGCACATTGCGATAGCTGACCAGGGCATCGTAGTGGCGCTCAGCGCGCTCAAACAACAAGCCCAACTCATAACCAAGATTCAACCGCTGGATTTCCTCCAACCGTGGCGAATCAAGGGCCTGGAGAAACATCCGCTCGGCGCTGAGATAATCGCCCTTGTCGGAAAAGGTCAAGCCTTTGAGCATCTGGCAATCAACGTAGCGGAGCGGATCTTTTTGGGCTTTCTCAAATTCACTGATAGCATCATCGAGCAATCCCATCTCACGGTAAGCTATCCCCAGATTATAATGGGACTCCATGTCGTCAGCGGCAATCTGTTCATCGACATCGGTTTTGAACACCTTTTTCTGATTGGTGTTAAATGACTGCAGCTGATCCAGTTCTGAATCAAAGTCAAAATCGCCGAAGCCTAAGCCGTCGCTCGCTTGTGAATCTGCCGCTGATAAGGTTTCCGTCTTTGGTGACTCAACGCGTCGCTGTTCTTCAATCTCCTGGAGTTTGCGCCGGCATTCCTGAGAATCAGGAGCATAGGCAAGGATGTCATTGCATAATCTTTCGGCATCGACAAATAACCCCTGCTGCAGATAAAATTCTGCCTCCTCAAGATCAGCCTGGAGATTACTAATGTTGCGCACTGGATCGACCGGGATTTCTTTATCCGTATCGAAATGAAAGAGGGTGTCCAGCTCTACATCATCCGTGTCGAACTCATCATCAAGGTTGATATTGTCGGAAATATCGAGTTCAATGAAGGAATCCGAATGCTCCTCTTGTAGCGGAGATTCCGCTTCATCATCTCCAGGTTCAAGCAGCAGATCGATGTTGTCATCCTCAAGGATGCCATAACTGAAATCATTATCTGCGGCATCATTTTCATCATCCTCAATATCCAGATCAACAGATCCAAGCAGAGAGTCAGACAGTATATCACCGGTGTCAATTTCGACATCGTCGTTTCGGTCGGAAATAATATCAAGAAGCTTACCCCCCTCTCCAGTGAGTTCATAAATGGAATCAAGGGTTTCAATGATCGCCGTCGTATGTGGCATTTCAGCATTCAAAAACTCATAATATTCTTTGAGTTTTTCGAGGCGTCCAGCCTTGAAAAAGGCATCTTTCCACTCTTCCAACTCGTTAACGGCCAACTCATAATGCTTGTAGTCAATCTCGCATTGGATCAGCGCTTCACGGATATCAAGATCGCTCGGGTCCATCTGCAGCAATTGTCGGTAGGATTCAACGGCGCGCAGGTAATTACCGGATTGTGCATAGCCTCTGCTGACCAGCCGTAACAGATCAGGATCTCCGGGTTTATCTTTAAGCAGGGTTTCAAGAATGGTTGTCCCGCGGGCATAATCACCTTTTTCAAAAAAGGTGTGAGCCAACCCTGTCTGCAGCTGGCGGTTGCCCGGGAAGTAAGGCAAAAACATGGTGTAGAGCTTGAGACATTTATCGAAATCACCTTTGCCCTTCAAGACATCGATGATCGCTATAATTTCTTCAAACCCTTCATCCTTACGTTCATTATTGACCAACACTTCAGCCAGTTTGACCCTGACATTGAGATTACCCGGGTCCAGGTCGCGCATTTTTTCAAGGATTTTGATCTCATCGGCAATAAGCTGGTTACGTTCATAATAATCAACGAGGCTGCGATACTCCGCCATGGCATTGCCGATCAGGCCCTGTTTCTGGTTAAGTTCTGCCAGACGACTGTAAATGGAGAGCTGACTGGGATCGAGGCGCTGCATCTGCTTATAGATAGCGATCGCCTTAAGATAAAAACCATTACTCGAATAATACTTGGCAATAGCTTCGTACTGCTCATAGGCTTCAGCCGTCTTACTGGTGCGCACAAACAACTCAGCCAGTTTCTGCCGCGAACGGATATCCCCCGGCTCCATCTCAACGATCCTGGCAAAATCCTTGATCGCCTTGGTGTACTGCTTCTTGCTCAGGTTTTTCTGCGCTGATTCCAGCAGTTTGTCTTTATTTGTTGCCAAAAAAACCCCCATTTTATCGTTTGCATTTACAACTGAGGTAAGTTGTCTCAAGGCTCTTTGTTTGAATAATCATTGCGAAAGCACCAATAGATTACCAAACATATCGCCCTTGTTATCATGTATCCAAACAAAAGTAAACACTAATGAACAATCTGTCGTCAATGCGTTCTTTTGAGCCTGGCAATTTCTGCGGGCTGCAGTAGCCGATAGGTTCCCGGGCGCACGCCATCCAGGGTAAGAAATCCAACCTTGATCCTTTTCAGGCGCACAACAATCAACCCGAAATGTTCACACATGCGTCGTATCTGGCGGTTTTTGCCCTCTTTAAGAACCACCTCAAACCAACAATTACTGCCGGCACTACGAACATGTTCTATCCTGGCCGGTTGTGTCATTCCATCATCGAGTTCAATGCCACTGCGCATCTGGTCGGCTATGGTGATGGTCAATTGACCGCGAGCTTTGACCAGGTAGGTTTTTTCAACCTCTTTCCCGGGATGAGTCAGGGCGTGAGACAGATCACCATCGTTGGTCAACAAAATCAGTCCTTCGCTATTATAATCAAGGCGTCCGATCGGAAACAATCGCTCCGGGATATCCTTGACCAGTTCAGTTACCAGGGCACGACCTTGCGGATCGTTAAGGGAACAGACGTAACCTCTGGGTTTATTAAGGAGCAACGAAACTTTCTGTTCTTCTTTTTTCAGGGGAACCCCATTCACACGGATCTGATCATGACGCAAGTCGGCACTCTGGCCAATGTGCGCAACCTTATTATTAACCGTAACCCGCCCCTGACGTATCCACTCTTCTGCCTGACGACGTGAAGCCAGTCCGGCACGGGCAATCAATTTTTGTAAACGTTCCTGCATAGTCATTCCATTCCTAGTGATCAGACGGTTCAAGGGGCAACGCTTCGGCCAACTCCGGATCAAGCCCGGCAAATTCTTTCAGGGTGGGCAGATCATTGAGATCTTTCAGACCAAATAACTCGAGGAAATAGCGACTGGTGGCGTATAACAAAGGGCGACCAGGCACGTCTTTTTTGCCGAGGATCCGCAAGAGGTTACGCTCAAGCAAGGTTTTCATTACCCCACCGGAATCAACACCACGCAGATATTCAATCTCCGCCCGGGTGACCGGTTGGCGATAGGCGATAATCGCCAGGGTCTCGAGAGCTGCTGCCGACAGTCGCTGGACACGTTCTTTCTGCAAACGCCGTAACCAGGGGGCCAGCGTTGGATCGCTGCGAAACTGATACCCGCCGGCTACTTCGACCAAGTGAATACCACGACCTGACCGGTTGTACTCTTGGGTCAGAAGAGCAATCAAATCTTTAACAGCAGTTTTGTCGGTTTCAGTCAGATCGGCAAGTTTATCCAGAGACAAAGGGTCTCCGGCGACAAACAAAAAGGCCTCGATGACAGCTTTTAGTTCAGTCATCGTCGAGAATCCCCCCAGCCAGTTGCAGGCGGTGCAACTGATCCTCTGTAGCTACACGCATTAACCAGATATCACTAAAGGTGGTTACCTGTTCGATTCCGACCATACGCAACCGCGTTAATTCAAGCAAAGCAAGAAAGGTCACTACCAGTTCGCTGCGCTGGTATCCGGTATGGAATAAATCGCGAAAAGAGATGCGTGAATGGTCAATCAACTGCCGACAGATACGGGCAATATAGTCGCTCACCGCCAGGTTTTCACGCACCACTTCGTGAAACACCTCGATTTTGACATGGCTCATCAGCTGATGAAAGGCACTGGCCAACTGGTAGATGCTGATAGACATCTCTGCATCCTGGGGTGACTCAAGCAAGAGCTCTTCAAATACGCCATGGGGCAGAAAAACATCGCGTTCCAACTGCGGCAATTGCTCGAACAGGGCTGCTGCCTGCTTGTAACGTTGATACTCAAGCAATCGTTTGACCAACTCGGCACGAGGATCCTCCCCCTCTTCTTCAGCCAACTCCTCATTTACCGGCAACAACATGCGCGATTTAATATGAATCAACTGCGCCGCCATAACCAGAAATTCTCCAGCAACATCGAGATCCAGCTGTTTCATCTGATCAATAATGGTTAAATATTGTTCGGTGATCTTAACAATACGGATATCGTAGATATCCATTTCCTGACTTTTGATCAGGTGCAACAGCAGGTCGAGGGGTCCGGAAAAATTTTCTAAGTTGATATCAACCGTCATCAAACCCCTGCTAATGACCGAATAAAAAACGCATCGACTGCTCAACAAGCACCATTTGCTTGCCCGCCATCAACAGCACAATAAAACTGATGATCGGCGCCAGAACCACTGACCAGAGGTTGGTAAAGAACACCAGCAGAACAATCAGAACCAGTCCAAAGGGTTCCAGCCGTGACAACATAGCCGCATAAATATCAGGGACAAAACCCATCAGTATCCGTCCGCCATCCAATGGCGGAACCGGCAGCAAATTAAAAACCGCCAGCAAGACATTGATGTACAAGCTGAAGGCGGCCATCATCTTCAGCGGCGTCAGCATCTGCAGAAAAACCCCGGTGTCATCAGGTGAAACCGGATCGAACCAGCCAAGGATTCGCAACAACAAGGCCGAAAACAATGCCAACATGAGATTAGTCAAGGGACCGGCCAGTGCCACCCAGACCATATCCTTACGCGGGCGGCGAAAGTTGGAAGGGTTGACCGGAACCGGCTTGGCCCAGCCGAAGCCAAAAATAAAAACCGCAATACTGCCAATGGGATCAAGATGTTTAAAAGGATTGAGATTCAAACGGCCAAGCAGGCGTGCGGTTGGATCACCAAAACGCTCTGCGACGTAGCCGTGGGAAACCTCGTGCATCATGATGGCCAGTAAAGCCGGAACCAGCATGACGGCTAACTTTGAAAGAACTGCTTCCATGGCGACCTTTGGTGGGTAAAAAGTGGCGTAAATCCTGTTTGATAATCTCGTACTCCTGAGGCTACAGGATACTAGTTGACTTGTGGTTCGGGGTCAACTGAACTGTTTTGGTCAGCCTGATTACGGTCGCCCAGGACATGCTCGTGGACCCAACCAAGTTCGTCAGCGCGGGTGGTAAGTATCCCATCCAGGCGGCCATCAAGAAGATGCCGGAAGATACGCTGAAATTCCGGACCCGGCGACAACCCAAGCTGCACCAGATCGTGTCCGTCAATCAACACCTTTTCGCGGCGCAAATCAGTCATATAGAGGGAAACCCATTGGCGTACCGGTTCCTGTTCACTGCGCGCCATCAGGTACAGCAAGGATTCCATCGTAAACGGGGAAAACCAGTGATAGAGGTCACTATTGGTCGGTTGCTGCTGATGGCGCAGTAAACGTGAAAGTTTATGCGCTAGACCTGCCATCTGTGGCAGTTCATCGACGATAACCAATTTTTCATTCGGCCGCATGGCAAACCAGCGACTTACCTTACGCAGACCCGCAACCGGCAGACGATCAAGCAGGCACATCAAAAAAACAAGCCAGGGCCGACAGGGTGTACCGGTATAGAGCAATTCAAACCAGTTGATGGCCTGATCTGCTGCCTTGAGCATTTTTTTTACACCAACATCAAAAAGGATTCTGGAATCAATAATCTTCAGCAGTCCGAAGTGATTCAGGCGTTCCAGCGCCGGAACAATCTGAGCTTCACTGAGGATGTACTTCAGTTCGTTGAATATCCGCACCCCGCCCACTTTACGCACCATTTTTAACTGTACGGCGCTGTGCATCAGGCGCTCCGTCTGGCGACCAATGTCAAATTTCAGGCGTTGTTCAAATCGTACCGCGCGATAAAGCCGGGTTGGATCTTCAATAAAACTCAAGTTGTGCAGCACCCGAATCGATTTATCGCGCAGATCGCGTTGGCCGCCGTAAAAGTCAAGAACCACCCCAAAGTTATCCGGGTTCAGGGCAACCGTCAGGGTGTTGATGGTAAAATCACGACGATAAAGATCATGACGGATCGACGCATCCTCTACCCGCGGCAGGGTCGCCGGGCTGTCGTAATATTCAATCCGGGCGCTGGCCACGTCGATCTTGAAGCCATCCGGAAAAATGATCACAGCGGTGCCGAACTTTGCATGTTCACGCACGCGGCTTGACACCTTGGCAGCAAAGGCCCGGGCAAAAGCAATGCCGTCACCTTCCACCACCACATCGATATCAAGGTTTTTCTGGCGCAATAACAGATCCCTGACAAAGCCACCGACCAGATAAGCGCGGATCCCTAACTCGTCAGCAACAACCCCAAGCTGCTGCAGCAATTTTCGCACCTGGGCAGGTAGCTGGGTCGTAATGTAACGATCAAGATTTCTACGGCGTGTCTGCAGACCTCGCCGCTCCAGCTGCTGCCGTTCTCCTTCTTCAGTGGCGCTGGTGTTGCCGAGCATATAGCGCAGCAAATCGGTCCGGGTAACCACACCGACCAGGGTTCCCTTTTCAACCACCGGCACACTGCGCTGTTGGTGTTCAACAATGACCCGTTGTAATTCCTGCAGAGAAGATGTTGGGGCAACCTGTTCAAAATCGCTGTTCATCACTTCGGCGACAGGGATCTTATGCAAGCGATGGTGAGCGGCCTTTTCAACCAGCTGACGGGTCAGGATACCGGCAACCTGGCCATCACCATGGAGGATCGGCAGGGCATTAAAGTTGTAACGTGTCATCAGATCGCGGGCATCCTGGATGGAGGCCGTAAGCGGCAGGCTTTTTACCGAACGCGACATCAGATGCTGAGCATCGCAGTGGGACTGAACAAAACGTGGCAGATACTGTTCAATCTCGGTGAGTACCTGCGCCAGCGGTTTATCGCGTACTGTAGCCGAGGCAGCAAAGGCATGTCCGCCGCCACCGAACGCGCGCAACAGCTCACCCACATGCAATTGCGGCAGACGCGAACGGGCAATAATGAAAACCCGATCCTCCATGCGCACCACGGCAATGAGGATATTGAGGTTTTCAATATCTTTGAGTTTGTGAACCAGGGTTGAAATATCGCCGCTGTAGCTGTCGGTTGAGGCGCTGGCAAGGGCAATTTCAACGCCATTGATATTGATCAGTTCAGTCGATTTAAGCAGATCGTTGAGCAATTCCACCTGTTCCGGGGACATCTCGCGCACCAGAAAATCAGCAACCATGTTGAGATTGGCGCCATGCTCAAGCAGATAAGCCGCCGCGCGGAAATCATCAGGCGTAGAACTGGAAAAAAGCAGATGCCCGGTATCCTCAAAAAGACCAAGCATCATCATGGTAGCCTCATCCGCGTTGGGGACAATGCCGCGTTCAATAAACAACTGCGTCAGGATCGTCGTCGTGGCACCGACATCACGAATCACTTCCAGGGCGCCCTTGAGACTGTATTCATCGGCCGGATGATGATCATAGATATGCAATTCAACGTCAGGTCGGCGGGCGACATCAGCCAGGGGACCGATACGCTGGGCGCTGCGCACATCGACCAGAATCAGCCGCTTGACAGCTTTGAGGTCGATATCTTTGGGGCGCTTGATGTCATAGGCATAGAGGGAGCTGTCCAATAAAAAGTGGCGCAGTCCACGCTCCTGGCCACCAGGAAAAACCAGCACCGCATCAGGATACAGACGCTTCGCGGCAATCATCGAGCCAAGACAGTCAAAGTCAGCGTTGATGTGGGTTGCTATGACATCCATATCTTAAATCCTTCTCAGACCTCCAAGGTGCCGATCAGATCGTTGATATCATCAATCCCCTCTTCCAGGCAGAAATTCTCCAGCTCAGTAATAATCGTGGCCATGGCATTCGGATCAACAAAGTTGGCTGTACCGACCTGGACAGCTTTCGCCCCGACAATCAGAAATTCAAGGGCGTCCATGGCACGTGATATGCCGCCGATACCAATCACCGGAATCTTCACCGCCTGAACCACCTGATGAACCAGGCGCACAGCAATGGGTCGAATTGCCGGACCGGATAATCCACCAATGGTGTTGGCCAGGCGCGGTCGCCGGGTTTTAACATCCACCGCCATACCGGTAAGGGTGTTAATCAAGCTGATCGCATCGGCACCGGCCTCTTCTGCCGCGCGGGCAGTTACCTGAATGTCGGTGACATTCGGTGTTAACTTCACAATCAACGGCTTGCTGGTGCGCTTGCGCACCGAGGCAACCGCAGCAAAAGCCGCCTGGGGATCCGTACCGAAGATGATGCCGCCATGTTTAACGTTGGGGCAGGAGATATTCATTTCCAGACCAGCTACGCCGGGCAGTTCATCAAGACGGGCAGCCACCTCGCCATATTCATCCTGGGTATTACCGAAAAAATTAACGATAACCGGGGTATCAAACTGCTCCAGGAAAGGCATTTTCTGATAAATAAATTGCTCAATGCCGACATTCTGCAGACCAATCGCGTTCAGCATGCCGCCAACGGTCTCACATACCCGCGGGGTATTGTTACCGGCCTTGGGATTCAAAGAGAGCCCCTTGGTGACGATAGCACCCAGAGAGTTCAGATCCAGATAGGGAGCATATTCTTCCCCATAGCCAAAAGTGCCCGACGCCGGCATGATCGGATTTCTTAATGTTATACCTGCAATTTCTACTTGCATATTAACGTTTTTAATAACTTTTTCTTTTCTTTTCATCGTTTTTCTCCACATTCACAACCACCGTAGCTTACCGCGCTACTGGCATGATCATGGTTATCCCAGGCAAGATCACTGGCGTTGAATACCGGGCCCACCGTGCAGGTACATAGATAACTGGGTCTTTCCGTCGTATGCCCTTCCCCCTTGACAACACAACCAAGACAGGCGCCAACGCCGCAGGCCATTAACTCCTCCAGGGAAACCTGCAACGCAACCCCTTTACTGCGACAGATTTTTTCCACCGCCCGGATCATCGGCATCGGCCCACAGGCAAACACTCGGGCTTTGGGTTTTTGCTCCAGACGTTGTTCCAACACTTTGGTAACCAGCCCGGCATCGCCAATACTGCCGTCTTCCGTTGAAACGAAGGTCTTTACCCCCAAACGTTCAAACTCGGTCACGGTGATAATGTCATCGCGACTGCGCCCCCCAATCAGCACCTCTGCCCGTGACGGGTCAGCGATACTCTCGGCCAGCATGTACAAGGGCACCAGACCGATACCGCCACCAACCAGAATGTTGTCGCCGGACGTAAGGTTCAAGTCAAACCCGCTACCCAAAGGGCCAAGCAATTCAACGGGGTCACCATAATGCAGACCCTGCATGATCTCTGTACCGCTGCCGACCACCTTGTAGATAATCTCGATAAATTCCTTCGGCGGCATGGTATCGCAATCCGCCGGCATGAATCCGGTGCGAAAGATACCAAAAGGCCGGCGCAACAGGGGTAACAGGCTGCGCTGTACGCGAAACATGACAAACTGACCAGGTTTGGCCAGACGGGAATAGTCCGGCGCCAGTATCCGCATGCGGAAATAACCCGGCGAAATTTCCTGATTAGACAAAACAATGGTCTTGTGATTTTTCATGACATCTCCGTTATCAGTCTCTGCGTCTCTAGTGAACGAAGAGAACGGGTGGTTAAAAAGTTTTACTCAAAAGCTTCTGCCTAATAACAATGCGTCCTCACCATCCTGATAATATTTCTTGCGCCGCCCCTGGACCTCAAAACCACAACCGGTATAGAGCTTGATCGCGGCCTGATTATCTTCCCGCACCTCAAGCCAGGCCGACAGCAGCCCAGCGCCACGACAACGGGCAATAACATATTCCAGCAACATCTGGCCAATACCGCGGCGCCGGTAGGCAGGAGATGTCGCCAGATTCTGGATTTGCAGTTCGCCACAGATCAACCAGGAGCAGAGATAACCGGCGAGTTGCTCCTCTACCAGCGCCAAATCAATGGTTGCTGCCGGGTTATCAAACTCGTCAATAAACTGCCGACGACTCCAGGGAAAGGGGTAGCAGCTTTGCTCGAGGGCCAGCAGAGCGTCAAGATCTGCACGGGTTGCTGTTCTGATAGAAATATTCTGGCCAGTCATCACCTCTCCAGCGTCACATTACCAAACCCTGAAACAAACGCTGGTAGAATATAGAAGGTGAATGCGAGAATACAGAAAAATGTTTACTGACAGGGGAACAATGAGCCGTAAGCCGTGGATAGACACTGCTTACCGCTTCCAGTTTACCGTTTACCGCTCTTCGCATCCAATTTTTCTGTATTCTGAATTCTGTATTCTGTATTCTGTCCTTTGCTTCCCCCCATTGCAATTGACAAGGGTTGCCGGTAATGCTGTAATGCCTGCCGCCTCGAGCAAGGAGTCAGATCAATGAGCCAGAAAAACCCCATCACCTACAAGGATGCCGGCGTTGATATCGATGCCGGCAATGAATTCGTTCAACAGATCAAACCCCTGGTCAAACAGACCTCCCGTCCGGAAGTTCTTGCCGACATTGGTGGCTTTGGCGGACTGTTCTCGTTGAACACAGCAAAGTATCAGCGCCCGGTGCTGGTCGCTGCTACCGACGGTGTCGGCACCAAGCTGATGCTGGCATTCATGCTGAATCAACATGAAACTGTCGGCATCGATCTGGTGGCCATGTGCGTCAACGATATCATTGTTCAGGGGGCTGAGCCCCTGTTTTTCCTCGACTACTTTGCTACCGGAAAACTGACCCCGGCGCAGGGCGTTGAAGTCATCAAAGGTGTCACCGAAGGGTGCAAACAGGCCGGCTGTGCCCTGCTGGGCGGCGAAACAGCGGAAATGCCCGGCATGTATAAAAGTGGTGAATACGACCTTGCCGGCTTTGCCGTCGGCGTTGCCGATTATGACCACATTATTGATGGTTCGACCATTACCAAAGGCGATCAGGTCATCGGCATTGCTTCCAGTGGTCTCCATTCCAACGGCTACTCCCTGGCGCGCAAGATCCTGTTGGAAACAATGAAACTCGACCTCACTGCTGTTCCTGCCGGGCTGGATCGTCCTTTAGGCGAGGTCCTTCTCTCGCCGACGCGTATCTATGTCAAAAGTATCCTTAATCTGCTGCGCGACTTTCAACTGAAGGGAATTGCCCATATCACCGGCGGTGGACTGCTGGAAAACATCCCGCGGGTGCTGCCACACCATTGTAAAGCGGTGATCAATGGTAACAGTTGGGACAAACCGGCAATTTTCGAATTGCTGCGTCAGGGTGGTAATGTGCCCCTCGAGGAGATGTACCGCACCTTCAATTACGGCGTAGGCATGGTTCTTGTGGCCCCGCAAGCAGAAACCGACGACATCCTGAGCCGCCTGGCTGCCCTGGGTGAAACCGCCTGGCTGATTGGTCATATTGCTGCTGCCGATGCCCCCGGCGTCGACATCCAATAATTACGGAATCATCCTGTGAAAAAGCCCTATCGCATTGCCGTGTTAGCCTCGGGTGGTGGTACCAATTTGCAGTCGATCATCGATCAACAGCAAACCGGTGAGCTGCCGATCACTATCGCCCTGGTGATCAGCAACAACCCCGGCGCCGGTGCTCTGGAACGTGCGCAACAGGCCGGCATCAGTACCCTGTGCATCAATCACCGCGACTACCCTACCCGTGAAAATTTTGATCGCGCCCTGGTAAATGCCCTGCAGCAGGCTGAGGTAGACCTGGTCGTACTGGCCGGCTTTATGCGGATTATTACTCCCATCATGCTGACAGCCTTTCCGCAGCGGATTATCAATATTCATCCGGCCTTACTGCCGTCTTTTCCCGGGCTCAATGTACAGCAGCAGGCGATTGATTATGGCGCGCGGTTTTCCGGCTGTACGGTTCATTTTGTTGACGCTGATGTTGATACCGGTCCCATCATCATTCAGGCAGTCGTTCCAATTTTAGCTGAAGATTCAGCCGCAACCCTGGCAGAACGGATTCTCGAGCAGGAACATCGGATCTACCCGCAAGCCATTCAGTGGCTTGCCGAAGGACGGGTCACGCTTGACGGTCGAAAAGTGATAATTACTGACAGCAGGAGTTGTGTAAACACTCTTACCAACCCGACTCACTGACAGCAGCAAGCCTTTTTTCACCACCCGTTCGCTTCGCACACTAGAGCCAAGCGTGAACACAGAGAAAACCTGCTTTTTATGAATTCCTCAGTGTCTTCAGTGTTTCACTGTCACAGAGTTTGAATGACGCTAATATTCAGGTTTTTGTAACTATTCAGCACTGTCCCTGCGCAGGGTCGGGGTTGCAGTGGCAAGGGTGTTTGTCACCATGGACGACGACAAGCGGTCAGGGATGACCCAACGGGAAACAATCGCGTCCCTTGCCATATGATCCGAAGATCCGGGGCTGAACAGATACCAGGTTTTTTTATCATTGCGCGCTTAATATCATTGCATCTACTGAAAATCTGTGTTAGTTAATCGCGTTCGAAACTTTCAGGAGGATATCAAGATGGCTAAAGAATGTGGAATTTGCGGCAAGAAGCCGATTACCGGAAACAACGTCAGTCACGCCCATAACAAAACCCGCACCGTGTGGAACCCGAA